>JAOQAF010000191.1 GCA_025963735.1 Bacteroidota bacterium | reverse complement strand
CGCTACACCTTTTCAAACCTTTCAAATTGAAAGCACTCAGAATTTCAAGTAGTTGTCTTACAATTTTACGGTGATTTTTATTGCATTGAATACCACAGGGGCGAAGTGGCATGTAACGGGCTCTTATTTAATAGTGTCTATCTCGCGCCCTCTGTTAGAATAAGCAGTGAAGAACGGTTGCTCTTTCGGACAATAACTAACCAGTTCCGACAGGAATCAGGAAAAGCAGCGCCTTCCTCAATCGTATTATAAGCTTACCTGCTTAAAATTCGTGGGGTAACTAAAGTATCAGGTTACCACATAGAATAAAACTGCAACGTTACTTTCCGTAATGAAAATCCCGGAAAAGAAGGTCGGATCAGGTCCCTGTCTTTTAATTGTCGTATCACTTTTCGAATCATTTCTTTGGGCATAGCAATGGTCGTATCAGCATTAGTGGAATGATTGTACGGTTTGTGTTGTTGCTTACCGAATAAATAAACATCAGGAACGTTTATTACGGAAACAGGAAAACTTACGCTTTTGCGGGCATTGATAAGAAAACTTTTACTCGCACCTTCACTAATATTCAATATTTCACTAATTTTTTGGTGTTCGTAGCCGTAAAGATCATGCAGTACCAATACATGACGGTAACCAACAGGTAGTGCGCTTAATTGCTCAACCGGTGTGTTGTTCTGATTATTAGCTCTTTTCAGAAAGAAGGAACTGTTAGCGGCACTGTCTTCATTCATAAGCATATAATACCTGCTCTTCCGGTATTGTTCACTGCTGCAGTGAACGGTAATTTCAAATAACCATGCTCTTAAAGTTGATTTGTATGAATAGGAGGGTAGTTTTTCTAAAGCAATGATCCAAGTGTTCTGTACCACTGCTTCTGCCAGTAACCGGTTGCCTCCGGTAAGTTGTAATGCGAGCTCAAAAAGCGCATTGGTATGCTGCTGATAAAGCTTAATAAAGAAGGCTTCATTAGGATGTGACAAAAATTGTGTGACTAAAAATCTTTCCCAGAGATGAACAATCATAAGTGCTTCATTTAAACTTGGTAGCGTAAAATATTCAAGCTTTTCTTCTCTGCTTTCCGAAAGGGACAAAATGAAAAATTGTTGTACAGAAACGTTTTTTCTGGGATAGGCGATCTTTAAAAAAAGGACGAAATTGATTTTATGAGGACGTATAAAAAGATCATATAAAAAGTTAACTGGTATTTTTGAGCAAACAAAGAAATGCCTGGCCTGGAATTAATAAATACTGCTAACCGAAACAATTGGTTAATCACAAGGCGATGGTTATGGCATCTGCTTTTTTGGGGCGGCTATACTTTATTCCGCATCTATGTATACATTATTACTATTAATCGCTTCCCCAGGATTTTTCTGGAGTTCATGCTTCTTTCAGAGGTATTATTTATAGTCTTAACCTATTATACCCTATGGCTTTACAAGCGCCTTTTTAAGCCTGGAAAATACCTGCTGTATTTTTTTATCGGAGGAATCAGTTGGGTACTTTATTTGTTTGGCAGAACTTCTTTCCAGTTTTTTTATTTAAAAAATGCACCTGGTTTCAGCGGTAATGGTTTTAAGGAAATCATTTTGAATAGTATAGCTGTGGTAATTGTTTACTTTTTATTTATTACAGCCTGTAAATATTTTAAAGATGGTTACATTACCCAGCAATTTGAAACCGAACGGAAAGAGCAGCAATTAAAAGCCGAAATCAATAACCTTAAATCACAGATCGCTCCACATTTTTTATTTAATACACTTAATAATTTATACGGACTCTCTGTAAGTAAATCAGACAAACTGCCCGGTTTAATGTTGCGTCTTTCCGATTTGCTCCGTCACTCTTTATATGAAACGCAAAAGCCCCTGGTGCCCTTAACCGATGAGCTAAATGTTTTAAAGAGTTATATTGAATTAGAAAGTGTGCGCCTGGAAGATGATCTGGATTTGGAATTCAATAATACCATATCAGCTGACTCTACTCTTCTGATTGCCCCGCTTTTATTGATCGTATTTATGGAAAATGCTTTTAAGCATGCCAAGTTTGTTCAGGGGGTGCCCGTTACCATCTATATTAGTACAACGCTTAATGAGGATTGGTTTGAGTTAATCCTAAAAAATAATTATAACAGGGATAAAAAGAAGTCGTCAAACGGTATTGGTATCGCTAATGTTAAACGAAGGCTGGAAGTACTTTACCCCAACCGGCATGAATTGATCATTGACCAGGACGACATTTTTTTTACGGTGCGTTTAAATCTGGAATTGACGAGCTAACATCAAAAAGAGAGAGAGTGATAGAATACGAAAAATACAATTGTCTTGTTGTCGATGATGAACCTATAGCTCGAAAAATTGTCAAAAACTATATAGAACAATTGCCTTTTCTGGAATTGGGAGGTGAATGTATAAACGCCTTAAGTGCAATTGATATTTTAAGAAGTACCAATACGATTCATATCATTTTTTTGGATATTAATATGCCGAATCTCTCTGGTATTCAATTAACTAAAATCGCACAACCCCAGCAGCCCATCATTTTTACAACCGCTTATACGGATTATGCCGTTGAAAGTTATGAATTAGAGGCTGTTGATTATTTGCTGAAGCCTTTTTCCTTTGAACGCTTTACAAAAGCGGTCTATAAAGCAATAGATAGTATTAAAAAGACACGCAGAACTTCGCTACCCCTACCTGTTGAAAAGAAGCCTGATTTTTTTATCAAATCGGATGGAAAGAATTACCCCGTTTCCTTGGATGATATTTTATACTGTGAAGCGAAGAAAAACTATACCATGGTCGTTCTTAAAAATGAACAAAAGTTAATGCCGTTAATCCCCCTTTCAAAATTTGAAACCTTACTTCAGGAAGAGGGTGGGGAGTTTCATCAAATTCACCGGTCATTTTTAATTTCTAAAAAGTATATCACAGCTATCGGCTCCAGTACGGTTACGATAGACAAATTTGAACTTCCTATCGGTGTGCAGTTCCGGGAGCGATTTTTTAAAGCCATCGGAATGACGGATCAAGGTTAAACTCTCCAGCTGATGGTAGTATGTTTCCTGTAGAGGCGATCCACTCCTTTTCTACGTCTTTTTATTCGTCCTTAAAAACCCTTTTTCGTCCCTTATTCATCTGCTCATAATTGGTAAATTCTACATTATATACTTTAAAAGCCTACTTAGTCCTTTTTGCAGAAAAGTAACTCTGCGTTTAGAATAAATTACATATCAAAATAGTGCATGGACGTTTGCAATCCTCTTCCTGTAAGCCTGTGTAATCCCTATGACTTGTCTTGCTTTGTTTTTTTTGACAAGTAGGAAGAATTCTAACAGGTTACCTGTAAATATGGGAAGAAGTTTTACGCTCATGGAATTTCTTTTTATAGGCTCGACGAAAAACATAGTTAACTCAAAACTGAAAATATACTGACATGAAACATTCTTTACTCCTGCTAATCTCTTTTTTCTTTGTCTTACCTTTCTTTGCCCAGGTTCCCTATAACCGGGCGCTTCCCAACGGCTACACCCGGAAAGCCAGTGTTGCTGAACAAGTAGGGTTGACAACTATTTCTGTTACTTATCACCGGCCGGCTCTAAACGGGCGCGAAGGGAAGATCTGGGGTCAGGTGGTTCCGGTTGGCTTTGTAAACCAGGGTTTTGGAAATGGGAAATTAACTCCCTGGCGCGCCGGTGCTAATGAAAGTACCGTCATTGAATTTGGAACAGATGTAAAAATTGAGGGCAAACCCCTTCCAAAAGGGAAGTATGGCCTATTCATTGCCTATGACCCGTTGGAAAGTACGGTCATCTTTTCAAAACGAACAGAGGACTGGGGTTCTTTCTTTTATGATGATAAAGAAGATATGTTGCGTGTAAAAGTAAAACCACAACCGATCGATAAAAGCGTTGAAAGTCTGAAATACGAGTTTACGTCACAAACACCGAATTCAGCGGTCATCGCCCTTTCATGGGATAAGCTATCCATTCCTTTTAAGGTGGAAGTGGATTATTTAAAACAACAATTGGAAGCACTGGTTATAGAATCGCAGAATCCTCAGGGCTTTACTTCCCAGGGATTAAATATTGCAGCTAACTGGACCTTGCAAAACAACTACGGGTTGGATAAAGGGTTAGAGTGGGCTACACTTGCTTCCGCTCCAGCTTTCCCGGGCGACCCAACCTCCTTTTCGGCCCTGTCAACTAAAGCAAATATTTTGGATAAGCTGGGTAGACCTGATGAAGCGGCTGCGGTAATTAAGGCAGCTTTACCATATGGAAATGTGGGGCAATTGCAGCAACTCGGCAGACAACTCTTAACGGCAAAAAAGCCCAAGATCGCTCTGGATGTCTTCCAGTATAACTACAATAAGGCACCAGACCAATTTATTACATTAACCGGAATGACAAGAGGACTGTCAGCAAACGGGGACTATGCAAAAGCATTGGAGTTTGCCAACAAAGCTTTGCCACTAGCCCCTAATGATGCAAATAAGCAAGGTGTTCAGGCAATGATCGATAAACTGAAGGCAGGCAAAGACGTGAATTAAAGGAGGTGGCTATTCGCCTAAATTCATCTTTCTGGTTATTAAGTATCAATGCCGCCACCATCACTGGAGAGCCAACTGAGTTGCTGGTTGTGGGTATAGCAACGTTGGAATTTCAACATTCCTTAAAAATGGCGAGGTAAAGTAAAGATTCCAGATCGTGTAAGGCTTGGAGTGCGGATGGCTCTAGCGAAATGCCGGTATTACACCAGATATTTATTCTTTGGTAAGCAACTGGTCCCTTTCAGTGAGCAAGTCGTGTAGCAGAAGTCTTTGAAAAACGTTTAAAGTAGCTAACTGGAGTATCAGCTGTCTTTTGATTTGGATACTTATGCTTCAACTTGTTTTAGCGATTCGCAAAAAAGCACATATGAAAAAAAAATTACGGTTTGTGTTTGTATTGCTTGTGCTCCACTTCGGTTGCATCTTAAAGACCGCAGCACAAAACAGTATATCGGGGGAGTTGAAAAACCTGCCACAAGGTTCTGTACAACTCCTTTTGGAAGAAGATATTAATCGGCAGAAGAGTAGACCTGTGGCGCAGGTTCCCATAGATAGCAAAGGCTTTTTTAAGATAGAAAAACTGTTATCACCCAATATCTATTCGTTACGGTTGCCGGATGGAAAATCTATCATGTTAGCCATTGATAAAGGACAGAAAATTGTTATTAAAGGGGATGCCTCAAACCTGGAAGGAGTGGAGGTAACAGGTTCAGAAGATACCCGGAAGTTAATGGAATATGAAAGAGTCAGAAAAGAATCACTTTCCCGGCTTGTAACATCGGTACGCAATCAAATTCGTGAGTTAAAGGAAAAAGGTGCCCCGGAAAATGATTTTCGTTTACAGGAACTAGCTAAAATGGAAATCGATAATTATAACCAGCACCGCGATGAACTGATCGAATATATTAAAAGGGAAATGGGGACCTCTCTGGCGGTTTATCCAACCTCCATTCGTTGGGAGGGAGAAAAAAATCTTCCTTTTCTTAAGCAATTAGCCAAGCGTTTCGAAAAGGCCCATCCCCATACAATGATTGCCGCAAGGGTTACTGAAAAGGTTCGAATTTTAAATGCCAATACCATCGGGCAAAAAGTGACAGGCATCACGATGCCGGATAAAGAAGGTAAACTAGTGTCATTAAGCAGTATACAGGCAAATTATATATTGATCGATTTTTGGGCAAGCTGGTGTATTCCTTGTCGCCGGGAGAGTGGCTTGCTTGGTGAGTTATATCAACAATATAAGCTTGCCGGTTTTGAAATTTATGGCGTAGGCCTGGAATCAGGTAAGGATAATTGGTTAAAAGCAATTGAGCGGGATAAAAGAACATGGATAAATGTTTCCACCTTTCAGATGTTTGAAACACCGGTTACTTTTGATTACGCAGTTACCTCCCTTCCCGCCAATGTTCTTATCGATAAAACTGGAAAGATCCTTGGCAAAAACCTCCATGGTGAAGAGCTTAAAATCGTTATCGACAAATTGTTTAATCAATCATCAAGCAACTAGACGTTTGTCTGCCATAAAAAGCATAGCCTTGTAAACGAGGCAACATCACCCTCCTTTGTCTTCATAGCGAAGAGCAGTTATCAATCACGTACAGGGAATAGACGCAAGTATTGCTTATATAGATCTGCAATTTTAATATTAGAAAGTAGTAATACTTTTTGAGTGTTAATCAATTGAAGCAGGTATGCAAATAACAGGCATTCGTAACCCGTTTTACATCCTAACTATAACCGTTTCTAGCCTACACTTCTTGGGAGGACCATTTCTAACGAATTCTTTTTTAGGTCCAACCCAGGAAGAAAGTACATTCAAATAGGATGCAGAGGGGAACAGGAAACGGACACCCTTCAGTATCTTTTTTTCTGGTCGGCAAGGCTATAGTATTAAATAACAAACTACAACGGACTTATTCAGATAGCATCCCTGATAACGGATGAAAGTTTCCAAATCGACGCTGCATTTCTTATAAGGTAATAATCATGTTTTAAGCAAAAAAAAACATGCTTTAACCAGCTTATCACGTCACCTTACTTTCTAAATAAGCACCTTGATTGTCTATTTGAAATCCTATTCTTTCTGAAATGGAAGTTTACGCTAACAATATTCATCAAATACATACTCATGAGAAAAAATGAACCACTGTTTGGAACGTTCCTGCCTAATTGTTTGCCACGGGGTCAATCCTTGAATGATCAATAAGGTGTAAAGAGAAATATTTGTCGATTACCCTTTTGAAACGGGGTCTATTATAAAGCGACAATCCTTCTAGAAATATTTTCCACTTACTTAAAATCAATTGTACATGAAAAAATTTTTATTGTTAACCTGGCTGATAGTGTGCGCCGTATTAGCCTTTTCCCAAAACAGGGTAATAACCGGTAAGGTTACCACAGAAGGCG
>JAOQAF010000180.1 GCA_025963735.1 Bacteroidota bacterium | reverse complement strand
AGGGCTCTTAAAGTATCAGGTACATTTACACCAATCTTTACGGCCATTCTTCCTCCTGAACCCATCACATAATAACCTCCTTCTGCCGAGCCATCATCAAAAGCATAGTAGTTGCCAAACTTCTGGTGCTGAATAACGGTATCGTTTTCCTGGATAAAATCACTTGCAAATCCTGAACGAAATATAGAATGCTTAAACGTAAATTCAGTACTATCAGAAAAAGGCGTAAAATTATAGGCGAAGGAAGGATTGGCGTGTGGGGGCAAACTGTCCCAACCTCTGTATTTAAAAGGTTTGAGGTTTGGGTTAGCGCCTCCGGTGTAAGAGTAGGTGAGTGCCCCTAAATTATCATACATCCTGTATTCATAGGTCATGTTGGTAACAAGTGTGCTGTTATTATTGTTGTTGCGTATGAACACCGAATTTTTCTGTGCTTTTTCTGCCGGAATGTATTGTTGCCATGGCATAGAAGAATAATCTTTTAAATAAGGCGTAGGAACATAACCAAATGCAATATCATCATAAGTGGTATCGGCAAGCATGCTTCTTCCTTTTTTCAAAGAAATATAATCTACGTGCCAATGATCAAAATCTCCGGAGGTTGTGGCTTTATTTCTGATACGGAACTGAAAATTGTCCTGAAGATAAGCAGTATCGGTTACCCATACAAAACAGCGTTTAAAGATTGTGTCGTTGGTGTTTGTATTAGAATTTCCTTTGGTGAACCACATTTTATCCCAGGCATTCTGATTGGGTTTATAAAAATCGAGCAGTAACGAATCGGTTATTTCCGGTGAATCGCCCCGGCCGCGGGCTTCGTAATAAAATGAAAGGGCAATACTGTCGGATGGCTGCAGAAGTGTTCCGTCACTGAACAGATTAATGGCGCGCGAGGTTAAAGTATCTGCAGGCAATGATTGCGTCATGTTTTGCAAATTGGGCTGGTAAGGATAACCGTGTTTATTTAAACCGTCAAAAGTAGCAACACCAATGCTGGGCGGAGCTATCGCGTGACCCGTATTTACAAATACAGAAGAATCCTTCCATAATAACTGGTCAGGATAAGTTTGTTTATAAGCATAATAAAAATCATCTTTAAATGGAATCTGAAGGCTGGAAGTGTTTTTATTAAAATTGCTATTCTTTAATGGAGTTGCGGGTTTTAAGTCTTTATAAACAATACCGATATTACCATTTAAAGGTTTTAAACCTTCCTGTCCTTTAATAAAGACCGGTAAAAAGAATAGGAACAATATTAATTTTTTAAGCATGTTATTCTTTTTCAAAATCTGGTTCATCAGTTGTTGAGGTGTCGGTAGAATGGCTGTAATAGCTGTCTTTTACGCCAATTACCAGCGATACCACGCTTCCCTTTTTTACAGGTGTTCCTGCCTCAACCTCTTTTCCGTTTATAAGTTGGGCTAGTACGCAACCATTACAATCGGCCGACTTTTCAGTAACATGGCCCATTTTCAATCCATAAGTACCTACTATTAAACGTGCCTGCCTTTCACTTCTGTCTATAAGTTTCGGCATTTTTATTTGAGGAGCCACCATTCCGGTAACGTAAAGATAGATGGTTCTATTGTGTTTAACCTTTACATTGGGTTCAGGATCTTGTCTGATAACGATTCCGCTTTTTTGTTTAGGATCGTAAATACTGTCAATAATCTCGAAGCTAACGTCTTTGTTTTTTATAAAATCATCCAGGTCAGCTATTTTGCTTCCTTTAAAATCAGGCACTTCAACATATTCGCCATGATTGGTGTAGGCAGAAAGCCATTTAATGAGGATGAAAAAAATCAGGAAAAGTGTAAGAATTATAATTCCGAGATGTAAAAAGAATTGTTTTGATTTAATAAACGAAATAAAGGCCTGCATAATTGGATTTAAATATACAATAAAGGCACTAAACTTCCTCCAGTACTTTTTCGTGAATGGCGTACTTTAAGATAACCATGGTAAGTACTCCAAAAGATTGTTCTACCATCTGCCAAACGCAATCCACAATTAGATGTTCTTTGGTTAGGTTTTTAGTAATTGAAATGTTTACTATAGTAGCAATCATAAAAAAAGAAAAGCCGGAAACCAGTCCGCAAACCAACCCGCGAACCCAGATATTATCAAACCACTTCATTATCCGGGCTTCAAACAAAAAGTAAATGGCAGCGCTAAAAATAAGATAGGTAAAGGCGGCAAAGGTTACAAACCAGGTTAAGGGGAACTGAATGCGTTTAAAATCATTTAAAAATACACCGTGCCAGATGTAAAATAAAGTAAACATGGTTAAAGCAGACAGGATCCAGGATATAAAAAATCTCTTTCCGAGTTTCATAATAGCTAGGGGTATAAGCTAAACAAAGATACAAAAATTTAATCCTGTTTTTGAGCTTTTAACATTTTATAGCCTCAGGTAAATAATTTATATTTGTGAAAGTGCGCAATGTTTTAAAAATAGCAGCATCCCTGCTTTTATTGGTTTTATTAAGCTTTTGCCGCAAGGCAACCGTTGCTTCGTGGGACGTGGATCTGGTACTCCCGATAGTTAACAGCCAACTGAACATTAAAAATTTCCTGGGCGATTCGGTTTTTAAACCTGATAACACCGGTCTTTTGAGCCTGCAGTATACCCGCACCTTAACGGCCGTAAAACTGGATTCACTGATAAAATTACCCGATACCACGATTGTAAATTCCTTTACCGTGCCTGCTGTTTTTCCTACTACGCTTACTCCCGGGCAGGCACTTACTTTTTTTCCGCCAACGGAACTTGAATTTAATATCAGTAATGGAGTAGCACTTAAAAAAGTGGATGTACGAAGCGGCGTCCTGCGAATAAAATTCAGCAACGATCTTTCCGAACCTCTTGATTTACTTTACAAAATTACAAGCGCTACCAAAAACGGACAGCCTCTGATTATTTCTGAAAAAGTGCCACCTGCTCCCGATTCTTTGGTTAAGTATTATAATCTATCCGGTTATAATTTAAACATGAGGGGCCTTAACGGCAATGTTTACAACACCATTGTTCAATCTTACACCGTAATAGTTGACCCTTCAGCTAACCCTGTTGTGGTTACCTATGGCCAGGGAGCGCACGCAAAATTAACTTACTCAAAAATTATTCCGCAATACCTCGAAGGTTATTTCGGCCAGCAAACCATAGTTATTCCAACAGATACAGCCAAGCTCGATATCCTTAAAAATGTAAAGGCCTCTAATTTTTTATTGAACAGTGCAACCCTTAATTTCAGAATACTGAATGAATTCGGCGCCGAGTTTACGGGCAGTCTTTCAAATATAAAATCTGTAAATGCCGCTAATGCCTCAACCGTTAATCTTATAACTTCTCAGCTTTCAAATATCAATATTAACAGGGCAACCAAAGTAGGATCATCGGTTTACCAAAGCGTTAAAACTATTTCGCTAACCAATACCAACAGTAACATTGTTCCTTTTTTATCCAACCTTCCTAATAAATTAAGTTACCAGGGAAGTGTGAATGTAAATCCTCTTGGCAATCTTTCGGGGTATAATGATTTTGCTTTTTATAATACAGGAATTAAAGTAGTGGCCGATATAAATATTCCCTTGCGATTTAACGCCGATTATTTTAAACTCACATCCAACGCCAATATTGATTTTTCAAACCTTAAACAACTAGATCATGTAAACTACGGCCAGTTTATTATTAATACCTCCAATGGTTATCCCTTTCAGGCAAAACTTCAGGCTTATTTGATTGATGATTACGGTGTTGTTGTAGATTCTTTGTTTACACCCGGACAAAATATAATAGACCGGGGTTTAGTAGATCTTCAAAATGTTGTTACTCAATCAACCCGTTCGCAACTTAAAATTCCGCTTGATCAGTTTAAGATAAGCAATCTTAAAAAAAGTAAAAAGCTCAGGATAGAAACTTATTTTATAATGCCTCCCAATCCGCCTGATATTAAAATCTATGAAGATTATTCTTTGGACGTAAACATTATTGCCGAAATAAATTACAGGCTTGAGCGAAAATAAATTTGAAAAAATTACTTACATATTTTTGTTTATTGACAGTTGTGTTTTTGAGGGCGCAGTACAATACCGAGTTCAGTAATTACGGTAACATGGGCCGCAGCGTTTCGGTAAACCTTGACTTTGATGCAGGAAGCAACGGAATGAGCAGTGCGTTAATAAATAAATTAGTATGGGGCGGCTATATTGATAATGATCTTAAAAAACAATCATCTAAATATCTTAAAGGAAAAAATAATTTTGGAATAAACGTTAACTATGATCTAACGGCCTTTGTAAAGGGAAATAATAAATTTGATTTTTTGATCGGTTTTAAGAACCAGGAAATTTTGAATGCTACCTATACATCCGATTTTTTTAATCTTATGTTTTACGGTAACCAGTCTTACAAAGGATTAACCGCTAATCTTGGTGGTTGTAACGTAAACGCGCTGAGGTTTCAGGAAGTTAAATTTGGTGCCATACTTCACAAGTTTGATTCGGTTGCCAAGATCGGCATGTCGGTTTCTTTTATTAAAGGAGAACAATTATTTTTTTTAAAAACCAATAAAAATTCAAGTTTATTTACTTCAGGCGATGGCAGCGAAATAGTTTTTAATTCCAACTTCAGCATGGCCATAAGCGATACTACAAATAAAAAACTCAGCAGCTTTAACGGGATAGGGGCGAGCGCCGACATTTATTTTGAAACGCCCTATAAAAGTAAAATTGGAAAGCGCAGCGTGTTAATTGTTAATGCCAATAACCTTGGCTTTATTCACTGGCGAAATAACAGTGTGCAATACAGCAGCGATTCCGCTTTAAGATTCAACGGCTATACAATCAACAACGTACTTGATTTAAAAGATTCGACCTTAAACCGCATTAACAGGGATAGTTTATTGAGAAACCTTACGCATGCACGCAGAGAAGAATTTAATGTTAACATACCAACCAACCTTTTAATAATAAATAAAATTTATTTTGGTAATGAAGCCTTTAGTTTATCCACCGGGTTCAGGCATATTTTTAATGCGAACTATATTCCATATGTATTTGTAGAGCCGGAATACAGGATGAAAAAATTTACGTTTGGCATACACACGGGTTATGGCGGATATGTGCGGTTAAATGTAGGAGCCTCGGTTTCATGGAATGGCAAAGGCTGGTTTTTACGATTAGGCAGTAACAGTTTGCAGGGATATATTTTGCCAAAAAGTTCAAGTGGACAAGGATTATTTTTCAGCATAGCAAAAAAATTAAAATAAGATGAAAAGCATATTAACCTTTCTGATTTTATTTTCCTGCTTTTTAATACCGGCTCAGCCTCCAACAAAGTTTTATACAAAATTTGGGGGTGATGGGGTGGATATTGGGTATGGTGTAAAAACCACATTAGATAAAAATTATATTGTGGTAGGAAGCACAACAAGTTATGGTGCGGGCAGTACGGATGTTTATCTGGTAAAAGTAGACAGCATGGGCTGGCCAAGATGGCAAACTACTTTCGGGGGCTTTGGCAATGATGTGGGCCGGTCAGTTATTCAGTTACAGGATTCAAGTTTTGTAATTGCAGGTTTTACAAATTCATATGGAGCGGGAGGGTATGATGCCTTAATTATAAAAACTGATAAAAATGGAACATTGTTGTGGCAAAAAACATTTGGAGGTATAGATTGGGATTTTACGTATGATCTTGTAGAGGCGAGCGACGGAAATATTGTGGTTGTTGGTAACACAAGCAGTTTTGGTTCGGGTAATAGAGATGGATTAATTCTAAAATATGATGCAGCAGGTACTTTGCTCTGGCAAAAGTTTTATGGTGGAGTGGAGGATGATGAGTTTAAAAGTATTATAAAAACTAACGATGGAAGCTTAGCTACTGTAGGGTATAATAAAAGTCAGGGTGATCTTAACGGGAACACTTATTTTGTAAAGCTTGATCTTAACGGAGATACAATTTTTACTAAAACCTATGGAGGTATTTATGTGGATTATGGCACTGATGTTATTCAAAAGTTTTTTAATAATTATTTTATTTCCGGAGCTAAAACCTATTCCGCGAATGGGCATACTGAATCTGTAATGTATGAGATAAGTCCTACCGGTACTCAGGTTAATGAAGCGCATTTTTATGCCAGTAATAATGCGGATGAAAGTTGGATTGCCCTTACCAATTCCTTTGCCGGCCCCAATCATACTGCTTATTTGCGGCAAGTACCCGTGCCATCGTATAAGATTCAAGGAAATTTATTCGTATGCCAGGCTTCTCTTTATCCATATCTGGTTAATTCATTTGGTGGGATAGAAGACGAATCTTTCTA
>JAOQAF010000153.1 GCA_025963735.1 Bacteroidota bacterium | reverse complement strand
TAATGTTTTATATTCAAGTACAGCCAGGCTTGCCGCTAAATTAATGGCTGTAGTTGTTTTTCCTACCCCTCCTTTTTGATTTGCAATTGCAATTATTTTTCCCATGTTCTTCTTTGTTTTTCCGTAAAATTTCTGATTTTTTTGATCTTGGTTTTCGGGATTATTTCTTCTTAATTGTTTCGCCTATTGTCATTAAAGTTAACTGTTTGCCTGCCCTTTCAAATTTATGAAGAGCCTCACCCTTATCTATTTTGATAAATCCGAAGGTATCGTAATGCATGCCGATTATATCACTGCAATTAATGAAATCACAGGCAATAATGGCATTGTCTATTCCCATTGTAAAATTATCGCCTATCGGAAGAAACGCGAAATCGATCTGCCTGTATTCACCAATAAGTTTCATGTCGTAAGTTAAAGCAGTATCGCCTGCGTAATAAAAATTTCCATGAGCGCTTTCAATCACAAAACCCATGGGATTTCCACCATAACTTCCATCCGGTAAACTACTGCTGTGAGCCGCAGCAACGGCTTTTACATTTCCAAAGTCAAGTTTTAATTTACCCCCGATATTCATTGGGTGAATGTTCTCAACACCTTGCTTTTCGAGCCAGACACTTACTTCCCAGCAGCATAAAACACGTGCATTAGTGCGCTTGGCAATTGAAACCGCATCGGCAATGTGATCATTATGCCCATGTGAAATCAGAATATAATCAGCTTTAACAGTTTCAATATCAATGTTTTTAGCCAATTCGTTTGGACTAATGAAAGGATCAAAAAGCAAATGCCTCCCGTTAATTTCAACGCCAAAACAAGAGTGACCGTAATAGGTTATGTTCATAAATCAGAAACAAAAATTAGAAATTGACTTTTGTAAAATTAATCTAATTACGGACTTTGTAAGCCCTTAGTTTTTAACAAAGACGGGAAAGAATTGGCATTTGTGTTAATAATTTTATGCAAAAGATAATAATAATCAGTTCTACTAATCGCCCGGATAGTAACACTTTGAAGGTAAGCGAAATCTACAGAGATATTTTAAAAGCCAGAAATGTAGAGGCTGAAATATTTGATTTAAAAACTCTTCCCGAAAATATTGCTTTCGGCGAATTGCATGGCAGAAGAAGCCCGGAATACGAACAAACCATATCTCATTTTATTACAGCCAATACCAAATTCATTTTCGTAATACCGGAATATAATGGGGGGTTTCCGGGCATTCTGAAAGTTTTTATTGATAGTATTCACCCTAAAGAATGGACCGATAAATTCGCCTGTTTGGTGGGAGTATCCAACGGTAGGGCCGGGAACCTTCGCGGAATGGAACATTTTACCGGTATTTTAAATTATTTAAAACTGCATGTGTACCATAATAAACTCCCCATATCTACAATTGACAAATTGTGGGACAGTAAAGGAGGTTTTAATACAGATGAACAAATGATTGCCTGTGAAAAACAGGCGGAAGGTTTCTTACGATTCAGCAATACCGCTTTTTAGTTTGGGATGAATTATCTTTTTACCACTAATGTTCCCACGTTATAAGACGCTTTTCTTTTATCAATAATAATTGTTCTCTCCACTGGAATCATACCCGTGGGATTTTGGCTGTTCTGAAAAGTTTTGCTGTAGACCGTAACTTTATATTTGCCTTTTCGTAAATATATAAATTCAAATTCACCATTGGAATTTGTTTGACTACTCATATCAGGTGATGTATTATCTCCGAACGTTAATTCCACCGCCATATCCTGACCCGCGTATTCGTATTGAAGAATCGAAAAATAGGGATCATATTTCTGCACCCATATATTTCCTTTAATGGATGAGTTACCGCCCTGGCCAGGTGTTTTCTGACACGCGCTAAAAACAAAACACAAGAGGCCGGAAAAAAATATGAGTAATAATTTATTAATGAGATGCAGTTTTAATGAATTTGCCATTTGTTTTTCCTGGATTATTTTTCATTGTAATTGAATAAAAATAAAGGCCTTCGCTTAAATCCAAATGTCCAACGTTAATAAACTCATCTGCTTTTAAAGTTTTTGTCCATATTGTTTTCCCAAATGTATCATGAATTATTATAAACCAGTCAGAATTTGTTGCGTTGTTATTCAGGCGGATTTTTGAATATGAATTAATGGGGTTTGGATAACATTCAGCGTTTAATTTAGTGTTCGCTGTCGGATCTTTAATTCCAGTCAGTGTAGTGCCGTCGCTATTTACATGTTGCGCGAAAATATCGTAATCTGTTGTGTTGCGATGATCTTCCCACGAAAAAATTGCTCCACCCAGGCCATCTGCTATTTGTGTAATATTTATCTGATCCTCGGCCGCGTTAGAAATAACTATTCCTCCGGCATTCCATTGTTGAATCGCGGAAGAATTAATTTTTTGTGAAGACACATTCCAGCCATTCGAAGTGGAATCCTGCCATGAAATTATAACGCCTCCAAATTGATCACTTATATTATTGGGATTAATAGATTTTAGTCCTGTGGATAACTGAACTCCATTTGTCGCTAATTGAGGGTTTCCGGAAAGGGTTAATAGTTGAGCATAAACGGCGTAGGCGCCGCTTCTGTTATCTTTCCATGAAAAAGCGACAAGATTACCGCCCAGGTATTTCATATCGGCTGCACTCTGATTAGAGGGCGTACTAACTACCGACAGTCCGTTGCCAGCCCATTGAGTTACTCCGGTGGAATTAATGCGTTGGGCAAAAATATCGTAATCTAAAGCATTCCTTTTATCTTCCCAGGCTATTATGGCGCCGTTACTTCCATCAGGTTCTATTTTAGGATTGCTTTGTGTATTTATGGCGTTGCAAATTACCACTCCGTCTGTTGCCCATTGCGTTAACCCTGTTACATTTATTGATTGAGCATAAATATCATAATCTGAATTATTGCGTTTGTCCTGCCAGGTTATAATAGCGCCACCGGCAGTTCCAAAATCTATACGGGGATTGTTTTGTACGTTCGGCGCAGTGCAAATCGCCACGCCATTGTTTGTCCATAACGGCAGTCCATTAGCGCTTATACGCTGGGCGTAAATGTCAAAATAAAAATTAACCGAATCTTCCCAAACTATAATCGCGCCGCCGGTATTGTCGCTAACCAGTTTGGGGGCTTTTTGATTTGTTGGTTTATTACAAACGATAATGCCATCGGCGGGCCAGAGAATATTTCCTGAAGAATCAATTTTTTGCGCGTAAATATCGTAGTTGCCCGATCGGTTATCTTCCCAGGCAATAATAACAGCCCCATTGCCCGCTTCTGTAATAGCGGAAGATTTCTGAGTGCCTGTACTGGTGCAAACTGCAATGCCGTTCAACGCCCATTTCGTTATACCCGACCCATTCAGTCGCTGCGCATAAATGTCGGTGGAGTTTGTTGCCGAATTCCGATTATCTTCCCAGGTAATAATAGCTCCGTTAAATGCATCAGTAACCATGTGAATGTGTTGCTGATTTTTTGGAGCGGCTGTAACAGTGGTATTAACTGAGACGTTGTAAGTCCACTGCGCAGAACAAACAAATAGCGAAAAGAAGAATAGGATAAAAATGTAAATTTTAATCATAGATCAGTTAACAATTAGATAACATAAATATAACTAATAATTCATAATTTAAAGGATTATTAAATTACCATACAAGAATCTTTTCGTTGGAAATGAAGAGTTACAAAATAAATATACTCTTGTTGATTGCTTTTTTAATCAACTGCAATTATTTTTCTCAGGAATCACAAAAGGATTTTCAGGTATGGACTAACCTGGAGTCTGAAGCAGGCATAAATAAACGCTGGATGGTTCATGTTCAGCAGCAAACACGTTTTATTGAAAACGCATCCACCTATGCTTATTCTTATTTTGATCTGGGAGGGTTATATCGTTTTTCAAGAAATCTGCGTTTTACCTTTAATTATATTTATGTAGACAAGAAGCGTGTTGATATTTCCTATAGTTACCGACATCAGTTTGAAGGATATTTTACCTATCGTAAAAAAATAGGAAAATTTGTTTTTTTCGACCGCTTATTGGGGGATATGCAGTTCAAGGATTATAATGCCGATGCCCAGGGCAACAGATTAAGGGATTTTTATGTCAGAAATAAATTTACTGTCAGATATAAACTACCATTTAAATTTACGCCTTACCTGGCAGAAGAAACGTATTATAAGTTTGACGGGATGTATTATGAAAAGGGTTTTAACCGCATCCGCATTTTTGGCGGACTTTTATACAACCTTACTGATCTTTGGCTGGCAGAAGTTTTTTACATGATGGAATTTAATCATGATGCGAAAACACCAACCAATAATTACGTTTTGTCGTTTGGAATTGTCAGGACTTTCTTCCAGTAATTTTCTATAAGTATTTGTTTAACCAGGTTTGATTTAAAGGTTTTTCCCACTGTGAAAGTTCTTCCTGATTGGCCAGTGATGTATTGAAAACAACGGTGTCGGCTGTAATTAATTCGTTTTTAAGAAGCTCTTTTATTTTTGAGGAATGCACCACCTCAATTTTTTCTTTTTGTTTGTATGCAACCAGCAACCGGTTCATTAACTGGATAGAAAAATCCGATTCTAGCTGCTTAATAAAACGTGTTAATTTATCAATACTGCAACCGCTTGCCGCGTTTTCTTCTTCGTTAACCTTAATGATTATAATACGGTTTTTAAAAATCTCGAAATCACCACTCAGTTGATTTTCGTGGGCAGTCCAGCTTTTCACAAATTTTTCTCCTTCCTGCTTAATAGCTGAAAGCTGTTGTTCATTAAGTTCCTTATCAATGATAAATGTCCAGGCTCTGTTCATATTAAAAGTCCGGGTGAATGCCGGTGTAATTTTGCGGAGTTATTTTTTTTAATTCTTTTTTTACAACATCTGAAACACTAAGCCGTTCAATAAATTCGTGAATAGTTTTTTCAGTGATGTGAGAGTTGGTACGTGTGAGATCTTTTAATGCTTCATAAGGTTTTGGGTAAGCCTCGCGTCGTAAAATGGTTTGAATAGCTTCAGCCACAACTGCCCAGTTATTATCTAGATCTTTGTTTAAAGCGTCCTTGTTCAGAATAAGTTTATTTAATCCTTTGATAATGCTTGAGTACGAAATAAGTGAATGTGCTAAAGGCACGCCCAGGTTTCTTAAAACGGTGCTATCGGTTAGGTCCCGCTGAAGCCTTGATACCGGTAGTTTTGCCGAAAGGTGTTCAAGAAGGGCGTTTGCAATTCCAAGATTACCTTCCGCGTTTTCAAAATCAATGGGGTTAACTTTATGTGGCATGGCGGAAGAACCAATTTCACCTGCCTTTAGTTTTTGTTTAAAATAATCCATGCTCACATAGGTCCAGATGTCGCGGCACAGATCAATTAGAATAGTGTTTATTCTTTTTAAGGAGTCACAATAAGCTGCAAGGTTATCATAGTGTTCAATCTGTGTTGTAAACTGTGAGCGCGTTATTCCTAAAGTATTATTCACAAAATTATTTCCAAACTCTATCCAGTTTTTATCCGGGTAAGCTACCTGATGCGCATTAAAGTTACCGGTAGCCCCTCCAAATTTAGCCGAATAAGGAACTTTTTTTAATGTTTCCAACTGCATAGTAAGGCGCTCAACAAACACATGAATCTCTTTTCCTAATTTGGTTGGTGAAGCAGGTTGACCGTGTGTTTTAGCAAGCAATGAAACACCCTTCCATTCCCTGCTTAAAGCTGTTAATTTTTCTTTTACATTTTCAATAGCAGGAAGAAGCAGCTCATTTGCGGCGTCTTTTAAAGATAGAGGAATGCTTGTATTGTTAATGTCCTGAGAGGTTAAACCAAAGTGCACAAATTCAAGATAAGCTTCGAGGCCCACTTCAGATAATTTTTCTTTTACAAAATACTCCACCGCTTTTACATCATGATTTGTGGTCTTTTCGGTTTCTTTTATTTGCAGCGCATTGGCCACTGAAAATTCTTTGTAAAAAGATCTGAGTTTATTTATTTGTATTTCATTTACAGCAGGTAATTGTGGAAGACCTGTTTGCGAAAGCGCTATAAAATATTCTATTTCTACAAGTACACGGTAGCGGATAAGACCAAACTCTGAGAAGTAAACATCCAGTGGTTCGGTGGTTTTCCTGTAGCGCCCGTCAACGGGAGATATTGCGGTTAAGGCATTTAATTCCATAAAAATATAAAGAGTAAATGTACAATAAAACCAGCGTTTTAAAAAGAGGCGCAAAATCATTCGTAGCAAGGAAGAAGCTGAGAGGAGGCCTGCTTTTATTTTTGAGCCTGCTTGAAATTCACTATCTTTGCGGCATGTCGGCAGAAGGAAAAACCGTTGCGTTCCATACATTGGGTTGTAAGCTTAACTTCTCTGAAACTTCCACCATTGCGCGATTGTTTCAGGAGAAAGGTTATTTAAAAAAAGATTTTTCACAGCCAGCCGATGTGTATGTTATTAATACATGTTCCGTTACCGAAAATGCCGACAAAGAATGTAAGAGTATCGTAAAGAACGCTCTCGCTCTTAACCCTGACGCCTTTATTGCTGTTGTTGGTTGTTATGCTCAGTTAAAGCCTGAACAAATTTCAAACATAGAAGGAGTGGATGTTGTATTAGGGGCCACAGAAAAATTCAGGTTACTGAATTATATAAATCTTTCTTCTAAAAATGAGCATGCTGTTATTCATAATTGCGAAATAAGTGAGGCCGATTTTTTTGTTGATTCTTACAGTGTTGGCGACCGCACCCGCTCATTCTTAAAAGTTCAGGATGGTTGCGATTACAGCTGTACCTTTTGTACCATTCCGCTAGCAAGGGGAAAGAGCCGGAGCGACACTATTGAAAATGTTATTGCCAATGCAAATAAAATAGCCCAAAGCGGAGTTAAAGAAATTGTTTTAACAGGCGTAAACATTGGTGACTTCGGATATGGAAGAGACATTGATGGTGAAGAAAAAAAGCGAAAAGAATACAATTTTTTTGATCTCATAAAGGAACTGGATGAAGTGCAAGGCATTGAACGCTTTAGAATATCTTCTATTGAGCCTAACTTATTAAAAGATGAAATAATAAAATTTGTTTCCGCTTCAGAACGTTTTGTACCCCATTTCCATATCCCTTTGCAAAGTGGAAGTAACCGTGTTCTTAAAGTGATGAAGCGCCGTTACCAGAAAGAATTATATACCGAACGAATTAAAACCATTAAGCAACTAATGCCCGATTGTTGTATTGGGGTAGATGTAATTGTAGGGTTTCCGGGAGAAACGGAGGCTGAGTTCAGGGAAACTTATGATTTTATTAACGGCCTTGATGTTTCTTATCTTCATGTTTTTACATATAGCGAAAGAGATAACACCGAGGCTATTTCTTTAGCCGATCCGGTACCTGTGGCGGAACGTAAAAAAAGAAATAAAATGCTCAGGATCTTATCTGCAAAAAAACTTCGTTCATTTTATGAAAGTCAGCGGGCAAAAGAGCTCACCGTTATATTTGAAAATGAAAATAAAAATGGTTTGATGTACGGATTTACAGAAAATTATGTAAAGGTTAAATATCCATACTATAAGGAATTGTGCAATGTGCCCGTTAATATTATTATTGGTGATTTTGATGAAGACGGTAACATGACCTGCGTTGTTCGCGAGCACTTATTGGCATAAAAAAACCCGGAGAGCCTCCGGGTTTTTTTCGACTATTCATTCAAATTTCGTTATTAGACATTTTTCAGAACGCATACCTCTGGCAGATTCTGAAACAAGTTCAGAATGACAAACTTTTTAAGTTTTTGTTTTTGAATATTTTTCAGCCATTTTAATTGCTTCGTAAAGGTTAACTGCTCCTCCATTCTTTCCAAGCTTTTCAAATTTCACTAATTCATCCTTTGTGCCCGGCTTAATTACTTTTTTGCCTTTATAAGTTTTTAAGCTGCTTTTAATCAAAATGGTCTTGATTTGCTGGCCGGTTAAATTTGGATAATAGGATTTAATAACTGCTGCAACACCGCAAGCAACCGGAGTTGCCATACTTGTACCGCTTGCATCCTTATACCCATTTTTAGGTGTGGTAGAATATATATCAACTCCGGGCGCGAAGATGTCTACCGTTTTTTTACCGTAATTTGAAAAAGGCGCAACAATTTTATCGTCTGATTTCCAGCTTAGCGCACCCACATCTACAAAATTGGTTGCTTCTTTTCCGTTCTCATATTTCTTGCATGGGTAATGTGTTTCAACATCAATATCCACATGATCATTTCCGGCAGCATGCATTAAAAGAACGCCTTTGCTTTCTGCATATTTTACAGCATCGTCAACCGCTTTTTTGTCCCAGCTGAATTTTTTACCGAAGCTCATGTTCAGAATGGTTGCTCCATTATCAACTGCATACCTTATAGCATTGGCAACGTCTTTATCGCGTTCATCACCATTTGGTACGCATCTAACCGCCATTATTTTTACATCTGCCGCAACGCCGTCCATTCCAACTCCGTTATTACGGGCTGCTGCAATAATTCCCGCTACGTGTGTTCCATGAAAACTGTTAGGGCCGTTGCAATCCGGGTTTCCGTAATTTCTGTCATTAGGATTATTATAATCATCTCCAATAATTGAACGCGGATCAAAATCGAGATTAATGCCACACTCCACTAAAGGCTTGTATTGATCACTCGCGTCTTTTAATTCACTTATTATCTCATCAACGTTAGCTCCCTGTCCGCCTTTCATCATAGCGGT
>JAOQAF010000103.1 GCA_025963735.1 Bacteroidota bacterium | reverse complement strand
TTTTAGGAGGATACTTTCAGATTAAAACAGACTATTTGCAGGCAATTGATTATTATCAAAAATCGCTTAAGATAGGTGAGGAATTAAAGGACCCAGACGCCATGTTGGTGGCTATTGGTAACATTGGAGCGTTGTATATATTATTAGGTCAACATCAAAAAGCTCTCGAATATCAGTTAAAAAGCAAAGCTATTGCCGAAAAAAACAACAGGCTCGATAAGCTCGCCAGCATTTACAATAATCTTTGTTTAATATATAATGAGTTTAAAGATTATAAAAAAGGAGTTGAATACGGAAATAAAAGTCTTGAAATCTATAAAAAATTAAACGACAGAAATGGTGTGTGTGCTGCTACCGGTAACATTGGAAACATTTATGAAGGACAGAAAAAATATGATAAAGCACTTCAATATTTTTTAACCTGCTATCAGATTTCTCAGGAAACAGAAAACACATATGAAGAAGTAAAATCAATGATGGATATAGGTCAGATTTACTGCATAAAAGGAAATTATCCGGAGGCAATAAAATTTTATCAGAAAGCAAAAGATCTTGCCAAAAGTAATGAAGATGATGCCAATTTAAAGTCAGCGTATTTTGGGTTGTACGAAACCTATAAAAAATTAGGTGACAAGGCAAAAGCCCTTGAAAACTACGAGGCTTTTAATAAGATCTCAGAGCAGATTCAAAATGATGAAAAAGAAGAAGCGGTAAATAAAAAGGTAATGGAGTTTGAATTTAATAAACGAGCCGTTAGAGATAGTATTAAAAATGCCGAAGAAGGTAAAATTAAAGATTTACTGATTTATGCTAATAAGGCTCAGATAGAAAAAGATCAGATCCTTAAAGTTGTTTTAACCATTGGACTGATACTGGTAATAGGTTTTGGGGCTGTTATCTTTAACAGGTTTAGAATAACAAGAAAACAAAAGCAAATAATTGAAATAAAAAATAAACAAACTGAAGAACAGAAAGAAATTATTGAGAATAAAAATAAAGAGATTCTTGATTCGATCAATTACGCTAAACGCATTCAATACACCTTACTCGCGCATGAAGAAATTTTAACGGAAAACATGCCTAACCATTTTGTATTATATAAACCAAAAGATATTGTTAGCGGCGATTATTACTGGGCTGTTAAAAAAGATCACCTATTTTACCTGGCCTGTTGCGATAGTACCGGACATGGGGTTCCCGGGGCCTTTATGAGTTTGCTAAACATCGGTTTTTTAAGTGAAGCGATTAATGAAAAGAATATTACCGGGCCTCATGAAATTTTTAATTATGCCCGGGAGCGCCTTATTAACTCTATCAGCAAAGAAGAGCAAAAAGACGGTTTTGACGGAATTTTAATCTGCATTAATCAACTTGATAAAAGCATTACTTACGCGGGAGCTAACATAGGGCCAATTTTAATTTCCGATAATACATTGCATGAACTGCCTTACGATAAAATGCCGGTGGGAAAAGGAGAAAACGAAAAGAGTTTTACGCTCCGAAAAATAGATTACAAGCCTGCAGACACGCTTTATTTGTATACAGATGGTTATGCGGATCAGTTTGGTGGTCCGAAAGGAAAAAAATTCAAATACAAACAACTCGAAGACCTTTTTCTGGCAATTGACTCCCTGTCATGTGAAGATCAGAAAATGAAACTGGAAACTGCGTTTATGAACTGGAAAGGCAACCTCGAGCAGATTGACGACGTATTAATTATGGGAGTCAAACTTTAATTAAATAACTTTAATAAAGTAATTTATTTCCTGATTTCCGTTTTTTGAACATAAAGCTCAAAAGGGGTTTATTAACATTTTAACAATTCCTACAATATCCTAAATCTTCGTTCGTCGAAAAAATTCGACCGTAATTAATTTTGGCACAAATGTTGTATGGTTCCCCATTTCTTATATTCGGAAGCCGTGTTTCAAATCTTTTCTTATATTTGTTTTAACTAACACACACGTATGAAAAAAATAATTAACACTACAGACGCCCCAGCACCAATCGGGCCTTATAATCAGGCAGTTATAGTTGGTGATTGCATGTATATCAGCGGCACCATTGCAATGGATTTACAAAGCAAACAATTGGTTAAAACCACTGTTAAAGAAGAAACCAAGATGGTTATGGAATATATTGGCGCTATTCTTAAGGCAGGTGGCTGTTCCTTTGATAACGTGGTTAAAAGCACCATATTTTTAACCGACATGAACAATTTTGTGCATGTAAATGAGGTTTATGCCTCTTATTTTAAAGGGGATTTTCCTTCCCGCGCAACAATTCAGGCTGCCAGATTACCCAAAGACGCCAATGTTGAAATTAGCGTTGAGGCCAAAATATTTTAGAAATTATTTGGTAACTTAATTTTTTTGTCTAATTTTACTATAACATCTAAAATATCAGCCATGAACATTTTTGTTAGTAACATCAGTTTTAAAGTAAGAGAACAGTCTCTTAGCGAATTATTTTCTCAATACGGAGAAGTAGCAAGTGTAAGAATTATTAAAGACAAAGAAACGCGACGTAGCAAAGGTTACGGTTTTGTTGAAATGCCGAATGATAATGAAGGAAATGCAGCTATTAACGCCCTTAACGGCAGTAGCCATTATGAGCGTAATATTGTTGTTGCAGAAGCTAAAGGTCGCCGTGAAGAAGCGCCGGGTTCGTCCGCCACAGCAGAAGGATAAACGTATTTGAAGAGTTTTTTAACTCCAAGATTTTTAAACCCCGGGATCAGAAGTTCCGGGATTTTTATTTTAACAACTCGTCAATATCTTTTTTTTAATTCTATAGTCAACGGTGTATCTTTGCCGGGTTTGTTTTTTTTGGTTGCTTACTTTCCAAAATCCCGAACCCCCAACCCTACCAGATATGCCAAAAGATAATTCCATAAAATCCGTTTTAATTATAGGTTCAGGTCCCATTGTTATTGGCCAGGCCTGTGAATTTGATTATTCAGGATCTCAATCCGCTAAGAGTCTTCGTGAAGAAGGTATTGAAGTAACTCTTATCAATAGTAATCCTGCTACGATTAT
>JAOQAF010000040.1 GCA_025963735.1 Bacteroidota bacterium | reverse complement strand
TCCCCTTCAATGGTGGTTTGCCTCAATGTCATATCCCGCACCAAACCTTTTATATTTACACATTCAATAAGATTTCCCACTCTGTAGGGTCGTGAAAAAGCCAGAATTAAACCTGCCAGAAAATTTTCACCAATATCTTTTAAGGCAAATCCAATAATAAAGGTTGTTATACCGGCGCCCGCCAGAATTTTGTTTGATATAGTGCCCAGTCCTAATATTCCTAAAGTTAAAACTGCTCCTAAAACAAAAATAACGGACCAGAAAATTTTGCCGATAAAATGTGAAATGAGACCATCTTTTGTTCTTCTTAAAGAATATTTTGAAACTACCTTCGAGAAAAAATTTGCAATGAAGACGGTGATAATAAAACATACTATACCTCCTAACAAAGCCGGCAAATAAGCAATTAAGGCGCTCAAAGACAGGTGAAGGGTTTTTAATATGTCAGGCATTTTATTCAAAACAATAGTATAAGATTTATTTTTCGTACACCTTCTGCGTAAAATCCTGGTCTGAAGTCATCCACGCTCTGTGCATTAATACACTGTTATGCGACATGCCAATGTTGCCCGATGGATCAATTGCAATTAATCCCATATCTCCCTTTGCATTTTTATTTTTAACATGAATAACATAATCACAGGCTTCCTGAACACTCATTCCTTTTTCTTCCATTAACATTGAAACATATCCGGCAGCAATGCTTCTGATATTCAATTCTCCATCTCCGGTAGCGCATACGCCGCATGATTTGTTACTTGCAAAACAACCAACACCAATCATGGCGGCGTCGCCAATCCGCCCTTGTTTATTAAAAGAGGTTCCGCCGGTAGAGGTTGCCGCAGCAAGGTTCCCTTTAGAGTCAAGCGCAATGGCTCCCACTGTTCCGTGGTTTTTAAGTTCTTCTTTTTCTTTTTTAGACAATTGATCGCGGCGTTTCATAAAAAGGTCGTATTGATGTGGTACCACAAAATAACTTTCATGTTCCATTACCACACCTTTGTGCTTTGCATATTCAATTGCTCCTTCTCCACCAAGCAATATGTGGTGACTGTCTTCCAAAATATGACGTGCCAGAGTTACCGGATTCTTCACAAAGCGAAGCATGGCCACAGAACCGCATCTTAAATCTTTACCATCCATTATAGAAGCATCCATTTCTACAGTACCCACCGAATTAATTGCTGAGCCTCTTCCGGCGTTATACAAAACGCAGTCTTCAAGGTAATTGATTGCGGCCTCAACGGCATCAAGGGCGGGCTTACCACGCTTTAATAAAGTAAAAGAAATTTCAGTGGCTTCGCGAAGTGCTTCTTTATAACCATTTAAATTGTTCCGAATAAATTCAGAATCCTGCCTGGCGCCACCATGTATGGCAATTGCTAATTTCGACATAAAAATTTATACGGTTCTTTTTTTTCTTTCATGCCTTCATGCAAGGAGTTAATTTATTTATCTTTTGCTTAAGTACCTCTTTCATTTATAGGAACGCAGACTCTTGAATTTTCGTTGCAGAAGGGGATCTGCTACGGTCTGCATCTTATAACAGACTTCTCGTGCTACGGTAAACGATTTCCATTAGAATATACCGCAGCATATTATGAGAGTTGAGTTGTTAAACTATTAATGTTATAAAGCTGGGTAACCTGTTCAATAGTTTCAGTAACAATCCCGGCGCAAATTAAAATAAAGGATCCTTTTTCGGCAGTGCTAATAACATGTTCAATGGCTTCTTTTTCGTCGGCAATAACTGTTGTAGGCACAGGTTTATTAATTTGTGCAATTCCTTCAAGCAATAAATTTGAAATCTCTTCGGCTGTCCGGCCTCTAAGATCTTTATCATGTTTAATTATTATTTTATCGAACATGGTAGCTGCCAGTAAACCTACATGGCGGATATCATCATCCCTTCTGTCGCCCGCAACGGCTATTACACCTACTTTTGGCGAGTCTTCAACCTGATCAAGGAAGCGTTTCAATTCAAAAAAACCATCCATATTATGCGCATAATCTACCATCACCTTAAATTTAGTGAAGTCGAAGAGATTCATTCTGCCGGGTGTATGAGCAGTTGAAGGATAAAAACTGCGGAGTCCTTTTTGAATTTCATCAACGGTAAAACCACTGATAATACCGGCAAGAACGGAAGGCAGAATATTTTTAATCATGTAGCTTGCCTTACCCTTATAAGTAATTGGAATATTGTCAAGCATTTCAATCTGGATAGTAGTTGTGCCTTTGTAAACAACAATGTATCCGTTTTCGATACTTGCTGCCAGGCCTCCGTGATTGCAATGTTCTTTAATACGCTCATTATCACTTTTCATACTGAAGAGCGCAATTCTGCAGTCCAGATCATCTTTAATTTTATAACACAGATCATTGTCCGCGTTTAGTATGGAGTACCCGTTTTTATTTGTGCTTTTTGCAACCACGCTTTTTACGCGCGCCATATCTTCAAGCGTATTAATATCTTTTAGGCCAAGGTGATCTTCGCTGATATTGGTAATAATGCTTATATCACATTGATCAAAACCCAGGCCTGACTTTAATATTCCGCCGCGTGCGCATTCAAGCACAGCAAAGTCAATAAGTGGATCAAATAACACATCATGAGAACTTAAATATCCGGTACAATCTCCCGAGAAGGTTAAGTGCCCGTCGATATAAATGCCCTCTGTGGTGCAGAAACCGGGAGTATGCCCCGCATTTTTTGCAAGATGGGCGATCAGTCTTGTTGTAGTTGTTTTACCGTTGGTGCCTGTAACGGCTACTATGGGTATTCTTGCGTCTTCGGGTTTAGGAAACATCATTTCCACTATGGGAGTAGCCACATCATGAACAGTGCCCCCTTGCGGGTTAGAATGCATGCGAAGTCCGGGCCCGGCATTCACTTCAATTATGGCACCTACTTCACGCGTTATTGGAACATCGATGGCTTTGGCCATTACATCAATTCCGCAAATATTAAGGTTAAACATTTTAGCAACCCTTTCCGCCATAAATTTATTATCGGGATGAATGGAATCGGTTACATCTTCCGCGGTGCCGCCGGCGCTGATGTTAGCTGTATCTTTAAGTACCAGTGTTTCACCGGCCGGTATGACCGAATCAACGGTGAGGTTTTTTTCTGAAAGTATCTTTTTGGTTACTTCATCTATTTTTATTAGAGCGAGAACATGTTTTTCTTCAGTGCCCCGTTCCGGATTTTTGTTTTCTGCATCTACTAGTTGTTGTACGGTAGATTTCCCATCACCTACTACAAACGCCGGCGTACGTTTTGCGACTGCAACAAGCTTAAAATTAATAACCAAAAACCTATAATCATTTCCTTCAATATATTCTTCAAGTATAACTGCTTTTGATATTTTTTTGGCGATGTTAAATCCAAACACTGCTTTTTCAACATCCATTATATTTGTTGTGACCCCACGGCCATGGTTGCCGTCAAGAGGTTTTAATACTACAGGAAATTTCACTTCAATGATCCGTTCACGTAATCCCGCTTCGCTATATACAAGAATTCCTTTTGGAACCGGCAGATTGGCCTCAGCCAGAATTTTTTTTGTTTCTTCTTTATCACCTGCCAATTCAATTCCTAACCCGCTGGTGGTATCGGTTACCGCAGTTCTGATCTTCTGCTGGCGTTTGCCATAACCCATGGTAATCAACGAACCGTTGTCGAACCGACGATAAGGAATATTTCGTTTTTTAAAAGCATCAAGAATATAACCCGTTGTTGGACCGAGTTTATGTTCGGCCCTTATTTTAAGCAGTTCCTGTATTTCAGAAGCCACATCAAACGGTTGTTTATTGATAAGGGCTTCAGTTATCCGGAAAGCCGCCCGTGCAGCGTAAATGCCCGCCTCCTCCAAAACATATTCAATGCTAAGAACGTATTCGCCCTTATTTATCAAGGCTTTGGACCGGGCATAAGAACATTCCATTTCGGCTTTGCACTGTAGTTCAATGGCAATATATTTAATCAGTTGCACCACTCCTTTATGCATACTATCCTCCACGTGGTGCTTGCTTGAGAGGCCCGGAAACTCTTCAATTGCTTTTTGCATTAAAGTTTTAACTTCATTGTCAGCAATTTCATCAAGCTGCACTTTCAAAATTATTATGGAGCCATGATCAATTGACCAGTAATTAGGACCCCGCATCACTTTGGTTTCTATAATTTTCATATTGGATAAAAGGAAATGAGAAAAAAGGCAACTGCATGTTGCCTTTTTATTAGTAAATATTTTTTAACCGATTATTCTTCTTCTTCAGCATCTTCTTCCACTTCCATTGCAGCCTGAATGTTAATGGTAGTTTCGGCAATCTGGGTTAATTTTTCATCTGCTGATTTCTCTTCTTCTAAAATTTCATCCAATAAGGTTACTGCTTCGTCAAGGCCTAATGTTTGTGCGAAGGTGCGTAATGTACCGTAAGAAGCAATTTCATAATGCTCCACTTTTTGAGATGCGGTTATAATACCGGCGTCACGCATAGCGCCTTCTTCCGATTCTTTCATGATCTCTTCGGCCTCTTTAATTAATCCGGCCATTGCTTCGCATTTTTTTGCTACTGGTTTTTTGTCAATTGATTCGAAAACCCTTTCAACTTTTTTTACCTGGTTTTCGGTCTCTTCTAAATGACTTTCCAGCGCCTCAATCAGTTCATCGGAAGTTGCTTTCTTTACCATTTTAGGAAGAGCTTTTGTTAAAGCTTTTTCTGCCCAGTAAATGTCTTTTAATTCATTTTCAAACAATTTCATTAAGGTTGATTCTTCCATGCCATACTCCATGGATTTAGATGCTTTACCAGCTGTTTTGCTCTTCGTTTTCATTGTAATTCGTTTTTATTAGTATAGTTCTATAATTATCAAAATGCATACCCGTTTTTTTTTACTATAATTTTTTGTTTTTAGAGGATTAATCTTCACTAATGGGATATTAAATCTACACTAGACATCCAGATACATTCTTTAAGAATATAATAAGAATGGTACACCTTTAAGGGTTTTTTAATATTCCACATGTAGGATCACACATGTAAGTTTTATATTAATCCACATCTGTTCCCGTATAGGCTTAATTATTCATGAAAAAAGAATCGGAGTATTTGGCGCGTTAGCAGCGAACTTCGCTGTTAAAATCGGGCATGTATTTTTCGTGTAAAAATTAATTGACAATCAAGTGTTTATCAGGTAATTTTAAGTGAAGCAATCCAAAAAGATTGTCATTTTTAAACTGCATTTAAGGTTGATGTTATTTATGGGGTTTTTTGTACTGGGGTAAAAGTAAAAAGAGTCATCAAAAATATTAAAATACTTTAAATAGTAGATTAATGATTAAGCTTAAAAAAATAATTGCCCATCTTAATGTAAACGCATATAACACCGTGGAAGAAACATTAATTAAAAATAAGGCGGATAATTTTTTATTTTTATTACAATCTTACCGGAACGATGTAAAAGATCTGGACATTATCAAAAAACTGGATTTAACCTCCAATTCGTTTTATGTTCTTAAAACGCGATTATACGATAAGATACAAAGCCATTTGTCGGGCGACATTTATCTTAACAGAGAAGAGCTGTTAAAGAAACTCCAGCAAATTAGCGCCATGTGTTTAAACGAACCGCGTGAGGTAGCTACAGCTTTTTTGCAGAAACTTGAGGAGGATCTTCTTGAATATGATATGCATAATGAGTTATTGATTGTTTACAGCGCCCTGAAAAAAATTAATTTATATTCTGACAAATACTTTCATTATTCGCAATTGTTCAATAAGCATATTGCCTTTAGTTTGTCCCTTGAAAAATCAGAAGAAATTTTAGGTCAATTTAACCGCGTACTTGGTCAATATGATTTCTCGAGAAATGAAAAATTGCTGGAAACTCTTTTGTTTTTGCGAAAAGAAATATATGACCATTATTCACTTAATCCTTCCAGGCAAATTGAAATTATAAAAAACTTAATTGACATTCAATTATGTATTTTTTGTAACACGGAACTAAATAAAGAGTTAAATGTTGAAGGATTACTTAATCAGACATTAAAAATTCTTGACGAGTTGCCTGAAACATCTGCGCATAAAACATGGATGCCGGTGTTGGATCATTTATTTTTTGAATATTTTTTTAAAATAGGAAACACTAAAAGCGCGCTTGTTTATTTTACAAAAGTAAATAGTAATCTAACACTTCTTTTATGCACTAATATAAGTCATACCAATAGTTTTCTTATCAGTAAAGTTTTGTTTTTACAGGAGCTCAACCGCACTGAAGAATTAATGTTGGTAAAAACAGGAGATTTGATATTTGATAATAGTGACAGCCATACTACTGTATTGTTGGGCATTTATGATTTTATGATCACATACTATGCTAAAAATTATAAAGAAGCTGCTGGTCGTTTAAATAAAATATTAAATGAGAATAGTTTTAAAGAGTATTTTCATATTAACCTTGAAGTTAAGCTCGCTCTTGCTTACGTTTATATTCTAATGAAAGAGTATGAACTGGCAAATAGTATTTTGAAAGGAGTTTACCGCAAAATTAAAACGGAAGCTCTGTTAAATTATAATCATGTTCTGGACCTTATAAAAGTTTTTGAAGCCGATATTAAACTGGAAGGTAAAAAAGTAACAGATAAACAAAAAGATCATTTTATATTATTTTTGGCAAGAAATAAAAATGATTATAAATTATTAAAGTATTTATTGGTTGAACTTAATAAACGATACACTTGAAATAAATAAAGCTATGAAAATAAAGGAACCAAAATGTCTTTATAAGCAGGTAATGCTTATTGACGATAATGAACTCGATAATTTTATCAATGAAAAAATACTCGAAACCAATCATTTTGCCAAAAGAATATTTATTAATACCAGTGCCAAAAGCGCACTGGAGTTTTTAACCAACATTTCAACCGTTGGTGAAAACTGCGGCGAAATTTATCCTGAAGTAATTTTTGTTGATATCAATATGCCTCTTATGGATGGGTTTCAATTTATCGAACACTTTAAAAAAGGGCTTGAAGACAAGGTGCATAAACCGAAATTGGTTATTTTAACCTCTTCGGTGTATCATGAAGATAAACAAAGGGCCAAGGATATTTCACCCGATATAATTTTTCTTAATAAACCTTTAACAAAGGACTTGTTAAGTAAAATAGAAGATAAATAATTATTTTCAATTTATGAGTAACACCCTTAAGATACTGCATGTTGAGGATATTCAAACAGATGCTGAACTGGTAAAACGTGAGCTTCAAAAAAGCGGTATTTCATTCGAAAGTTTGTGGGTGCCGGATAAAGAAACATATGTTGAGGCATTAGAGCACTTTAATCCGGATGTAATAATTTGCGACCATTCTTTACCCTCCTTTACTTCTACCGATGCATTAAAGATATTAAATGATACCGGTAAAAGAATTCCGTTTATTCTGGTAACAGCAACCATTTCAGAAAGCTTCCTGGTTTCCATGGTCAAAAACGGTGTCGACGATTATCTTTTAAAAGATCGTTTACAACGCCTCCCTACCGCTGTATTAAATGCAGTTGAAAAGGTTTCGGCAGAAAAAGATAAAGACCGGTACTATCATGAAGTCATTTCACAGGAAAAAAAATTCCGGGCTTTAATTGAAAATATATCTGACGCCATTTTATTGCTAAACAGAAAAGGTGAAATAATATACAGGAGTCCTTCGGCTACCACAATAACAGGTTTTCTTAGCGAAGAAGTACTGCACAAAAAACTTGATAATTCTTTTCATCCCGACGATTTAACCGAAGCCCGGCATATGTTTAAGCACTCTTATTTATGTCCGGGTGTTGTTATGCACGAATCATTCAGAATACTGCATAAAAATGGGAATTACATATGGGTGGAAGGAAGTATAACGAATTTATTGCACGATGAAAATGTTAATGCATTCATTGTTAATTACCGTGATATTACCGAAAGAAAAAAGGCCGAAAAACTTCTCCAAAAGTCGGAAGCGAATTTAAAGGCAATTTATAATAACACAGAAGTATCATACGTATTACTGGACAAAAAATTAAATATTCTTGCCTTTAATGAAAGAACTTCCTATATATATAAACGATTGTCTGGCGAAGAATTTGTAGAAGGAATTGATTTTTTAAGCCTGTCTGTTATAAAACGTATCCGCCATGTAAACGAAAAGCTACTTAAAGTTCTAAAAGGTAAAAAAATAAATTTTGAAACTGAAGGTGCAGATAATGACGGGGTGATGATTTGGCTCAGCGTAAGCCTGGTTCCTGTTTTAGGAGATGAGAACAATGTTATTGGGGTTGTGGTTTCGACAGAAGATATTACAGAAAGAAAAAGAGACGAACTACAAAAGGAAAAAATGACTTCAGAAATTATTAGACACAATAAAAATCTTGAGCAATTTGCATACATCATTTCACATAATTTACGTTCGCCTGTGGCTAATATTATCGGATTATCTAACATGATCCATTCAACGCCTAATATGAAGAGCGAAGATTTTAAAAGATGCATGGATGGTCTGGAAGTATCGGTAAAAAAACTGGATGACACCATCATAGATCTGAATTTTATACTGCAAACACGCAAGGAAATAAATGAAAAAAAAGAAAGAGTATACTTTACTGAACTCATAAACGATATAAAAACAAGCATTAACCACCTTCTTGAAGGTAGAGACATTACCATAAAAACTGATTTTAGTGAATTAAATGAATTCACTACAATAAAAAGTTATATCCATAGTATTTTTTATAACCTCATATCAAATAGCATTAAATACCGTGATCCCCATAAACCGGCCTTGATAGAAATAAACAGTAAGGTACATAACAGCAAACTGGTTATTAGCTTTAAGGATAACGGCCTTGGCATTGATACCGTGGCCCATAAAAACACAATTTTTGGATTATACAAAAAGTTTCATCCACAAATTGAAGGAAAAGGTATGGGTCTTTATATGGTGAAAACACAGGTGGAAATGTTGGAAGGATACATTAAAATCATCAGCGCGGTAGATAAAGGAACAGAATTTGTTTTAGAATTTCCTTTACATGACTCAGTGGCACAAGAAAGTAAAAGTAAGTAAACGTCCTCTCCGGACCTTTATTCTCAGCAAAAAATCACTTTAAATGATTGCACTAGTGGAATTGGCAAACTAACAATTATGCCAAAAATCTTACATATGTAAAGGACCATACCTTTCATTCTTGATGTATGTGTACCAAAGATGGATCTTTGTAAAAAAGAAATCACATGCAAAAGAACTATGAGGTGCCGGCAATAAAAAGACAAAACGCTTTATACAATTTCATAAAGCTTAATAAATCAGATCAATTAAATGTCCTCCGGGATAAAGGTGTACGGCTTGACCGGGATATAGAAAATGATAAAATAATCAGTTTATATTTTATCAACGGTTTTTTTGTAGAAGAGACCCTAAGCCTGGCGGATGGTATGGTTGTGGAGATTCTTCCTTTTAAACAGGGATATAAGATTAGCAGTTATATTGGAAAAGAGAATTGGAATTAATCAAGACATTTAAAGTCATTCATTAAAGCACTTCCCCCGTAAGGGGGTTTTTTTATGCCGAAAATTTTGAGTAAAAAAAATTAAACAATTTCTGTAAAAAACTTACATGTGAAATATGTTGTTGGTTTTACATATAATTCTCCTTTAGTAATGCTGTTACTTTGTGAAACATTATAAAAAAATAAAAAATGAACTCAATTTTATTCCCTTTACATCAAACCCCTTCCGCGAACACCACAAGCAAAATTTTTAAAAGAACTTTGTTGGGCGTACTAATACTTATGTCGGTTTGCTCAATGCAGGCACAGAAGTATAAACCTAAAGAAAAATATTTTATTGGAGGCGGCCTCGAATCTTTTTCGTCAGGTAATTGCCACGGAACTTTTTTTTCACCGTATTTAAATATAACAAAGGGCAGAAAATCTTTTAGCGGTGGGCCGGTTATTCAAAACAGATCTATGGAGATCAACGGAGGTAAAGTTTCTTATTCTTATAATTTATCAGGCGGTAAAAAAAGAGAAATGGATGAAGATGAGCTGGACGAAGTTTATGATCCAAATTACAAATCAATTTTACAATTAAACATGTTCGGTTTTATGCAGTACATGGAAAATTCATTATTGTCAAAATCAGCTAGCCAAACTGAACAAAAGACTGCTATTGAAACGCATATTAATTGGGATAAAGCGAGATTATCCACAGCAGAAGCCGGTGTAGGATTCGAATTATATGTAAAGCTTTCAAAGCGCGTTAGCTGGAAAAGTTATGTTGCAGGATCGGTTTACTATCATGTTAATTACATACAGGGCATGTATCACGAAAGAATGTCGTCGGTATTGGTGTTGGGTACCGGTGTTCACATTTGTCCTCTTTAATTATAATCATTAAAAATTATTAGTATGAAAAAATTATATACTTTATTTCTGCTTGTTTTATTTCAAACTGCAATAAAATCGCAGGTAACCATTACTTCTGTCCAGTCCGGTAATTGGAACGATCAAAGCACCTGGAATACCTTAACGGTTCCCGGAATAACTGATACTGTTGTTATTGCCGGACTACACTCTGTTATTAACGATTCAGTTGCCATTTGTGCAAGCCTTTATGTTATAGAAGGAGGCCTGCTGGAAAGCACTGATAACTCTACCTTAGCTTTATCCGGCAACTTTAGTAATTCCGGAACCTACAAGTGCGCCACCGGTTGTATTGCGTTTAATGGAGTAACTGCCCAGCAGGTATTGGGTTCTACTACTTGTACTTTTTATGATCTTATAATTAATAATACTAACGGGGTAAGTTTAAATTCTAATCTTAATTTAAAAAATTCATTGAATATAATACAAGGAATATTTAATACAACAGGTTTTAAACTTCTGCTTCTTTCCGACAGTGTAAAAACTGCAGCTGTACATCCAATTCAGGCAGGTGCAGATCTTATTGGAAACATAAGTGTTCAGCGTTATGTGAGTTCACCAACAACAGGGTGGAGGTTTTTAGGTTCTCCGGTTAAAACCACGCTGCAGGACTGGAGTGATGATTTTGTGACAAGCGGTTTTCCGGGAGCATCGTATCCTGATTTTAATTTTTGCTCTGTTTATTCGTATGATGAAACTGTTGAAGGAACAAGTGATTATGGATATGTGATGCCTTTCAATATTACGGATAGCATTATACCAGGAGTTGGTTATTGGTGCTGGGTTGGTCCAACGTCAGCTGTAATTGAAGTAACCGGTAAACCTGCCAAGTTCGCGCAAACGTTCAATGTTTCATTAACTCCAAATGCAGGTAAGAATGAAGACGGATGGAACATGATTGCAAACCCTTATGCCAGCGCCATTGACTGGGATTCACCATCATGGAGCAAGACAGGTATTCGCAACGCCGTATATGTTTGGGATCCGGTGGCTGAACAATATTCAACATATATCAATGGCACCGGGGCTAACGGCGGATCAAATATTATCCCTTCATCGGGCGCGTTTTGGGTAGAGGCTTGCCAGGTGGATGCTGTTTTGAGTTGCAATGAGTTGGTTAAGTCAAGAGAGGATAAAAGTTTTATTAAGAAAATAAGTGCTACTTCTATAAAATTAAAACTGAGCGGAAATAATTATAAAGATGAAACTGTGATTTTATTTTCGGCGGGAGCTTCTGCTTCTGTTAAACCAAATGAAGATGCAACTAAATTATATTCCGATAACATTCTTGTGCCATCCATTACTACTGTAGCTGATTCCGTTAGCCTTGTTATTAACAGCTTGCCTATGCTAAACGAAACAATTGTTCCGGTAAAAGTTAAAGTGGGTGTCAGCGGTGTTTACACTCTAGGTATCGACGAAGCTTGTAGCATGTTGTTAAATTCTTGTTTATTTATTGAAGATCTTGTGACCGGTTCGAGAATTAATTTAAGAACTGCTTTTTCCTATACTTTTTTTATAAATGATACCACAACTTCACCACGTTTTCTTTTACACTTTAGTAAGCCGTTAATAAAATCATGGGTGGATGCTACATGTTCTGACAACCAAAACGGAATGGCAATTGCGGCAATAGTAGATAATAAGAATTGGATCTATAACTGGAAGGATGCAGCCGGAAATGTTTTAGGTGATCATGTAAAATCAAATGTACCCGACACCTTAAAAAACCTTGCTCCCGGAAGTTATTATGTTTCGGCAAGTAATAAGAACAGCTATTGTTCTTATGTACAGGAAGAAATTATTATTAATTCTCCAGAACCATTAAACAGTAGCGTCTCTATAAAAGATAATACCTGTAGTAATGGCTATACAGGTGAAATAGCTGTTGGTCTTATTACAGGCGGCACAATGCCCTACGAGTACCATTTGTTAAACCATAATAAGATGACTCATTTGAGCGCCGGTAGTTATACGCTTGTTTTAAAAGATGCAAATGGCTGCAGCGACACTTCAGTTAAAGTTGTTCAAACACTTTCAGTGCTCGATGTAAATTTTGATCCGGGAAATGACACAACCGTTTACATTAATGAGTTAATTACCTTCAATAATTTAAGTACGGGAGCGATAGGATACAATTGGAATTTTGAAGGAATTTCTTCGCAATCGTATAATACTTCATTTGCTTTTACAACGCCCGGCACGCACACGGTTATTTTAACTGCCAACGATAATAATTGTCAAAGCTCCGTGCAAAAAGTTATTCAGGTTAAAAACAATCCGAAAAACGAAGGTTCAAATGAAATTAACTATGGTGTTAATATTTTAAGTGTAGGTGAAAACGCCTCAATTGCCTTTAGCCTCGGTTCTCCCGCAACAGCTACGGTTTCTGTATCTACTGTTGAAGGAAAAATTATTTCCGTTAAACATATGGATGCCTTTAAAAATACTGAATCTTTCGGCTTAGGAGATAGTCACGGAGTCTATCTTGTATGTGTTCGGACGAAGGATGGCTGTTTCACAAAAAAAATTATTAATTAAGAAAATAAATATCCAATGAAAACAATAAACGATCAAAAACCAAAAATCAGCACAATGAAAAAATGTCTTTTCTTTTTAGCCAGCCTTATGATGGGCTTTTCTTTTAATTCACATGCTTACAATAAATTTGATTCTACTCTTTGTCTTGAAATCAGCGGGAGGATCCTCAATTTAAAATCTGATTCGAATAATTATTTTAAAGTTGAACTTATTTATAACGGCATTGGCATTGATTCGCTAAAAGTAAAAGATAAAAAAGAATTTAAGTTTGAACTTAAACGCAACAAAATTTATGGAATACGCGTTTCAAAAAAAGGATATGCCGATCGTATAATTAGTATTGATACAAGACTACCGCAGTATGCTCAGGGCTATTTCAGGTTTAAATTCGATACTGAATTAATAAAGAAAGAGCAGTCAAAAAAACTGAACCCTGATGCGCTCGATTTTCCGATTGCTCTTATTTGTTTTAATAACGATATGAAGTGTTTCTATTTTAATGAAGAATATACAACTTACATCAAAAGGCGCATTTATTTAGGCGAGGAGATGTAACGTATTCTTTTATTTCAGAGCCCATGAAAAGAGGTTTGATTTAAAAATAAGAATGTTTTTACCTGAAATAATTTTAACTTAGCGCCTGTATTCTTTTTACATAAAGATTTATGAATGTAAGGCAACTAAATTTTTTTGAAAAAGGAATTGACTGGATTCATGATAAATTAAATGAGAAACAGTTCCTTTTATTTTCAAGCATCCTTGTTGGTTTAAGTGCCGGCTTAGCCGCTGTTATTCTTAAGTTTTTTGTGCACGCAATCAGGCATTATTTAATGGAAGAGCATTTGTTTCGTTTCGAATACAAATATCTTTATCTTATAATGCCATTGATTGGTATTTTGCTTACCGTGTTTATTATTCACCGGTTTTTTAAGGGGAATATAAATAAGGGAGCCGATAACATTATGTTCGCCATC
>JAOQAF010000029.1 GCA_025963735.1 Bacteroidota bacterium | reverse complement strand
TTAATTACACTAATACCGTTGTAACTCCTGAAATAGTTTCTATAACTCTTCCTAATGATAAGGTTGATAACATTAACGCAATTGTTACTAGTTATGCTATTTCAATGATAGCGAATGGGAAATCATATCAACAAGCTCTATCGAAACTTTCGAATGATGCTCCTGAAATTACTAAAGAGAAACTTAAGCAGGTATATCTACAGCTTATACAGCGCGCTGACGCTTCAGCAATAACCGCAGTCGAAAAGGAAACTGCAAAACAGATAATAGCACAAGTAGGGACACCTTAAAAATGAAATTTTTTAATCAAATAAAATCTCAGAATCTAACAATGAAAAATATATTTTATGCGCTTCTGTTATTCCCTTGCTTTGCTAATGCGCAAGTGTATAACACATGGAGTGGACAGGTGATTAACAGCGATATTCAATGTTCTTATATAGGCATCGGTAATGGCAAAGACAGTTCAAGTGCCTCGCAGTTAGCCGCAGAAAATGCCAAAAAGGCTTTGGATTTGGCAATGAAAGAGGGGCACGTTTCCTTCAGTAATTCAAATGGCGGCGGATGTGCAGTTTGCACGGATCTAAAGAAAAAACAATCAATTGAACCTAAAGCCGACCCTTCTATTACTGATATTCTTTTTGATAAAAAAACGTCGCAAGCGGTCATTGATTTTGAGAATGGGAATGGTTCCTCAATTCAGTATGCCGGTAGTGAAAGTAAAAGCGTTGATAGAACGTTCTCTAACGATTGGATAAATATTAAATATCAGTTTCTAAATAAAGTGTCCGGAGAAAGACAAGATATTAAACTTAATATCATTTACAAGTTTGATTACGAATCAGATTATTCTGAGGAGTACAATAACCAAAATACCGTGCTATCAGACGCAGATAAAAAGAAAACAAACACAATAACATCTGTTCGATATATATGGAGATCGATTAATCTAAATAATAATAATAAGAGCGAGTTAATGTCGGTTTATACTAAACTAAAAAATGAGGTTACTTCAAAACTTGGAGCCCCCTTAACAAACGACAAGAAATTTTCAAATGACAAGTCGGAAGGTATTTCAACTACTTTTCCAGATGGTGCTATGCTGCAAATTTACACTTCTAAAAAGGATAAGACTGTTTATATTATAAAATTGACAATGAAATTAAAATAGCAAATAACGACTGTTTTGATGCGCTGAAAAATGCTCCGTTATGTACATTTTTCGCTCACTTATGTGACAATTTGATATTAACTTCCACTTTTCCCAAGACTTAAAATCCTGTGCTTTCACGAGCGTACGGGTTCAAGTCCCGTCCCTACAACCGCTAATTATTTTAAAAGCCTCTCAGAAATGAGGGGCTTTTTTTATGGAGAATAGTTGTTCCTGCTTTTGATCTCTAATTAATCCGTTATTAATCAAAGGGCATTAAGTCGGGCTCTATAAATTTTATTTTTGCTTCCACAGAATTAAAAATGTCCAACCTGTAATGTTGGTTCATTAAGTCCTTAAAATTGAATTTTAATCTCGGGAATTCGCTGATAAAAGACTCGAACGTTAAGGAATTTGACTTCTTTATAAAATGATTTACAACCTTTATTGCCGCAACAGTTAAGGTTTTATTGTATTTATCTTTTTCTCCTGCAAAATCAACAAATGCCTTAAGTTGAATACAAATATTTTGAATAGCTGATACAAGGCCATACTTTGTTATATGGATCCACGATAACCTCAAATGAGCTTCATGGCTGAATATTTCGGCACTGATTGTACAATTCCTGAATTTGCTTTCAAATTCCTCATCACTTAATTCAAAATGCGGCTCCATTTACTTTTTTTAATTGCTTATTGTTAGTTGCTCACAGCTACTTCAATTTCTATCAATAACCACTTTTTTTACACCTGCTCCGTTTATTTTAATAATATACAAGCCGGGTGCATAACGGTTTAAAGGCAAATAAATTTCATTCTTATCCTGAGGTCCCATATCAAATAATTTTTCACTGAAATTATTATACAGTTCAATACTTTTAATCTGAGCCTGAGATTTAATTGTTACCCCATCGCCCTTAACCGGGTTAGGATACAGATCAAAATGCTGCTCACTAACAAATTCTTTAAGTCCTACAAAACACCCGTTAGACGCAAGTTGTGAGGTTAAGGAAGAATTCCTGTTCTGAATAAAAGGTTTTAAGCCGGCTATGGTTTGGTTTCCCATGTTTGAAGCTACGGTTACATCCGAATTAATATTGTTTACAAAATTAGTGTATGAATAAAATTTATTGGTATCAGCTATCACATCGTTGTTAATGACCAGTTTAAGACTGTCTATTTTAGAATTTAAATTTGCATTGGTAAAATATGTGAGCATGTTGCAAATTTCATTTATCAATCTTAATTTATAAGTTGGGTTAGCGAGCATGTTTTGATACAAGGGACGGTTACCCGGGGGGCCGTTAACATAGAACATGCTCAATGATTCCATTTGGCTAACCGCCATACCCATGGAGAAATTTCCGAACGATTCGTTCACATCCCAGGTTATGTAGTTTAATTTTAAACTTATGCTGTCATCATATAAAAAATAATTGTGGCCCGAACCCAGGTATGAATCAAGGTTGGAAAAAATACTGCAAAAAGCCCATGTTTTAATTACACTTGCCGTGTTTACTACCGATTCAAGCGAATCGTAAAAGTTTACGCCGCTGTTATTTATATTATCGATTGCATGAACAAGATCGGACCAATTATTGGCAGTGGAGTTTGTTTTTAATTCATATTTAGGATAATAGTTTGAAACAGTTGCACCAAGCCATTTCAAATCTCCCTGAGGATCGCCCTTAAACAAATTTCCTTTCTTATCGTTAAACCGTCCGGATAAAAAGGTTTTATCTATTTCCTCCACAAGCGTATATAAACCCCAGTAAACATTATTGAGATACACTCTTGCATAGGTGCAGCGGGGGGCGTAGACTCCCATCTGATTGGCAAAGTCTAGCGCAATCTTTTCACGCATCATAGTTGGATCTTTAAACCCGTTATTGAGATTGAATTTTTTTATACCATCATATTTTTGTCCGGCTACAAACTCATCGATGCCTATCTTAAGTGATTTTTTATTTCCCTGGCCGTTGTAAGACGAATTACCTTTAAATTTTATTCCCACTGTGGGGTAAGAAGTGCCATCGATGGTCATTGTACATTTCATGTACACATCACTGATGTAATTAGCCGTTAATGAATCCCAGTATCCGGCCTGAGAAAAGTTAAGATATACATCGTGTACCGCGGCAGATCCATAAAGTGTATTACCTGATACTGTTTGCGCCTTGGTGTTTATATTTAATAATATAAAAAGATTAATTAAAAAAATCAGCTTGCAATTTATAAAGTCTTTCATTAGGTAAATTTAATACTAATTTAAGCTTTAATTCGTAAAGCAAATGTAGATCAAACATCATGATGCATGAACTCGGACTATAATTTGAATAAATAAAATGTGATTGCCCGCAGAGTGAAGAATATCAATCAATGTCTAGTGACCAGTCCACTTCCAATAAATAACATTCGTGGCCCATGTTTTTTTCTGAATTAATTTTTACCGCGAAACCTAGTTTAACTAGTTCATTTTTTACCGCATTAACTATAACAAAATCAACGTCGGGAATAAATGTATATTCTAAAACATAGCCGCCTTTTTTAGCAGTGTTTTTTATTTCATTCTTAACGCATTTTAAATCTTTTTCTGACGCATTAATTTTAGCTTCGTTGAATTTGTCGGCTATTTCTTTGGCATCGGTTGAGGTCATATTATTAAATGAAATAATTTTAATTGCAATGCGGCTATTCAGGAAGCGGCGCCCCGCAATAAAATTAATTCTTATTAATAAAAAACCACCTACCTCAAAAGGTAGTTTTATCATCAATTAAGGAGGTAAAGAAAAAACGGATCATACTACAAATCATAGCATGAACCTACTTTGTTCTGTAGTATCTTTGTTATATGAAAGAAGTGGAATACCTCTTACAACAGATTGAAGGAATTGAATTTTCAGGCAACCAAAAATGCATTGAGAAACTCGATAATCGTTTACAGGATCTGATCCGTATTCTTACTTTTTTGGGTCAAAAAGCTTCTTCCGAATGGATCGCGCTAAAAGATTGTTCCTGGACGCTTCATGAAAGGTATCATATGGATTCTGAAGAAAATCTTAAGTGGACCTTCCACCACAGCAAACATAACATTCTAAAAAACGGCACACTGATTTTAAATGCACGTAATTTAAAAATAAAAAAAGTAACAAGTGGATGAACTATTTATTATGCTCCTTGTGTAAATCTTTATTGAAGTATTCTTCTCTTCAGCAAAATTTTAATAATGAACACCTTCCGCAATTTCTTCAACCATTTTTTTACAAAAGGCATCAAGGTCTTTAGGTGTTCTGCTTGTTATTAAACCATTATCAACCACTACCTCTTCATCCACCCACTCCACACCTGCATTCTCTAAATCAGTTCGTATCGATTTATAGGAGGTCATTTTTCTTCCTTTTAATTTATGTGTTTCTATCAGGGTCCATGGGCCGTGACAAATAGCGGCTACCGGTTTTCCCTCCTGCATGAAAGAATTTACAAACGCCACCACTCCTTTATCTGACCTCAGCTGATCAGGATTCATAACCCCACCCGGCAAAACCAAAGCATGATAATCATTTTCCTTCGCATCCACTATGGCCAGATCAACCTCAAATTCCGCGCCCCAATTTTTATCTTTCCACGCTTTAATCTTTTCTTTTTTTAAAGATATAACATCCACCTTAGCGCCAGCTGACCTTAAGGCTTCCAGAGGTTTTTCAAATTCTGATTGTTCAAATCCATTAGTTACCAGAATGGCCACTCTTTTATCTTGCAATTTTTTTTCCATATTTAAATATTTAATACTCTTTTTTCAGATAAAATTTATACCAACCTTCTTTTAAAGGCATGGATATTTTTGATCATGATTTTCTACAGAGTGAGGTTTTACCCGACACCAAAATTTTTAAATAAATGAACATTTTATGAAGCTGAGCGCTATATTTGTTTAAATGATGTTGCGCCACATAATTTGCTATGTGAGTATTAGTTTACTAAGCTTGTGCTTTTATTGTAAAGGGCAGGTTTTATTTGATCTTGGCGAGTACCGCAACCTCGCTTATGTAAGCACCGGTTATAACGGCGCTTTTGAAAATTATACCATTGGAATTGCCCGGAGAGATTATATCAGACTTATAAAACGCGAAGTTGTGGGGGTACTGGATCTGTCACTTCCCATTACAAATAATTTTTTTACGAGGCACGGTGTAAGAAAAGGTTTTCAGATGGAGCTGTACAAAAAAGAAAATCTTAAGATACCTTTCATGTTCGCTTCTTCCTCCATTGTAAGGGAAAACCGTTTTTTTAAATATCATGATATTACTGCCGAGTTTACACTCGCTCCCGGAATTTACACAACGCGTTACAGCCTTGCACTTGACATGCGCTATGAATTAATTGTTTTCAGATATAAAAAATTCAGAGGAGATTATTTAAATGAAGTGGACCCCCAGGCTAAAAATCACTGGGAAAAGCCTTATTACAGCATTGCAAAGGTTGGCATAATGGGCGGCCTTAACTTAAAACGAATGGTTATTTATATCAGATCGGGATATGAGCGCAATCCTATTTCAACCCGTAACTATGTGCCGGGATACGCCCTAATTGGATTTGGATATAAATTTGGCACCAGGCCAATGAAAAAATAATCCAGCTGAAATAAGAAGTCTGATTTTTCTTTTTGTTTAAAACTAAAGTTTGCTGTTTTAATTTTTGTATAAAAACGTGGACGAAAATTGCGTACTTTGTAGTATTCAATGGCACTTCAAATCGCATCTTTAAATTCAGGCAGCAATGGCAATTGTTACTACATAGGCAGCGCCACAGAAGCTGTTCTGGTGGATGTTGGCATTTCGTGCCGGGAGACCGAAAAACGTATGGCCCGGGCCGGCCTTTCGATGCAAAAAGTAAAAGCTATTTTTATTTCACATGAACACTCCGATCATATCCGTGGCCTGGAAGTACTATCACGCAAATTTAAATTACCTGTTTACATCAATAAGGGAACTCTTACTAATAGCCGGCTGGTTCTTGAAGAAACTCTTGTTAAGGGTTTAATAAATTACGATCCAATAACAATTGGTTCCTTAACAATAACAGCGTTCCCAAAAATTCATGACGCCGCAGATCCATGCAGTTTTGTAATTGAAGGCAATCATACAAGAATTGGTGTGTTTACCGACATTGGCGCGTGCTGCCATCATGTAGTGAGTAATTTTAAAAACTGTCATGCGGTATTCCTCGAGGCAAACTATGACTCCGATATGTTAATGAACGGGAATTATCCCTACTATCTTAAAAAACGCATCAGTGGCGGCGAAGGCCATTTATCCAATTCGGAGGCGCTTAATTTGTTTATTAATCACAGATCAGATTCAATGAGCCATGTACTTTTATCGCATCTCTCCAAAGAAAACAACTCGCCACAGTTAGTGCAGCAATTATTTGAGCAGCATGCAGGCAGTACGTACGTGGAAGTAGCGTCAAGGTATTATGAAAGCAAGGTGCACACCGTTACACCGTCTTATTTTGAAAACTCCCCAAGCGGGCGCGTCATGGAGCAGGAAAAAGTGCAGCTGTCTTTGTTTTAAACATATGCCCATTCCTTTTTTGTTTCAATTTGATTAAATTTACCTGAAGAGCCGGTACAGATTTCCTACAGATTTAAAAATGATTTTTACCTTATGAAATTGTTATTGGTAGAAGACGAAAAAAACCTTGCCGATTCTATCGTTACTTATCTTAAGCAAGCAGGCTATGTATGCGAAACAGCAAATGATTTTGCAAGTGCCGACGAAAAAACTTCGCTTTATCAATATGATTGCATTCTGGTAGACATCACCCTTCCCGGAGGCAATGGCCTTGAACTCATTAAAAAACTTAAAAAGTCTAAAACCAAATCAGGTATTATAATTATCTCAGCCAAAAATTCTGTTGACGATAAAATAGCCGGTCTCGACCTTGGCGCCGACGATTATATTGCCAAACCTTTTAACCTTGCTGAATTAAATTCACGAATAAGATCTGTATTAAGACGCAGGAACTTTGAAGGAGATAAAGAAGTTTCATTTAACGAAATAAGTATTAAACCTGATAACCAGATGGCATTCGTTAATAACGCCGCTATTACACTTACCAAAAAAGAATATGACCTGTTGCTTTTTTTTATTACCAATAAAAACCGTGTTCTTACCAAAGAAACAATAGCAGGTCATTTATGGGGCGATGACATGGACATGGCCGACTCTTACGATTTCATTTACACACACATTAAAAACCTGCGCAAAAAATTAGTGGATAAAGGAAGTGGCGATTACGTGAAAACAGTTTATGGTATGGGTTATAAATTCGGGAACTAATGAAACTGGTAACAAAAAATACGCTCACTTATTTATTTATTACACTGCTTGTATTTTTAATTGGTGGTTTTATTTTTTACTCTCAATTAAAAAATATTATCGACGAAGAAGCAACGGAAGAATTATTTCATAAAAAAGATGAGGTAATTGCTTTTGTTAACAAAACCCATAAATTTCCTGAACCAATTGGTATCGGAGAACTGATTTCATTCGCGGCCACTCCTTCACCCGTTACATCAACCCTTAAGGACACGTTAATGTTTTTTGAAGCAGAAGGTGAAATATTACCTTATCGCCAGCTCATTTTTAACATAACACTCTCCGGACAAAACTACCGCGCCATCATAAGCAAACCCATGTTTGAATCGGACGATCTTATTCATGCCATTACTACTTCTTTTATTCTGCTTGCAATTCTGCTGATCATTGTATTATTGTTATCTAATTTTATAATTTCTAAAAAAGTATTAAAACCTTTTTTTAATTCTCTCGACACACTGAATAATTATGACATTGAAAAACATCAGGTAATTAATTTAAAGAAATGCGGCACTACAGAGTTTGATCAGCTCAATACCGCCATTCACAAAATGAGCACTAAAATATCTTCCGACTTTAATAATCTGAAAGCCTTTGCTGAAAACGCGTCGCACGAACTGCAAACCCCCCTGGCCATAATTAAAACAAAATCGGAATTATTACTTCAGGGCGAAGAATTAAAAAACGAACAGGTTAAACAACTGCTGGACATTAATCAAACTGCCAGTCGCGCCGCAAAATTAAATCAAACATTATTGCTACTCAGTAAAATAGAAAACAATCAATTTCCCGGAAAAGAAAGGATTAACTTTTCGGAAATAGTTGGAAAAAAAATAAAGATGTATGAAGAACTTTTTTCGATGAAGGATATTGTAATAACAACATTTATTCAGGACACTCAGGTGTCTTTACATCCTGCACTTGCCGACATTATAGTGTCTAACCTTCTTTCCAACGCTGTAAAATACACTCCTACTTTTGGTCTTATTGAAGTGGAGTGTTCTTCAAAAAATTTAATCGTTTCCAATACAGGTCAGCCTTTAAAAGCCAGCCCCGAACAACTTTTTCAACGGTTCTATAAAGAGAATCAGGAAGCCGATTCAACAGGACTAGGTCTTGCGCTGGTTAAACAGGTAGCCCTGATTAACAACCATACCATTTCTTACACTTATGATGGAGGGAAACATGTATTTACTTATTCATTTTAATTAAATGCTTGTTCTTTGAAAGCAAACTAAACGTATTCTAATAAAAATCATTATGCCTACCTGGATTTCCTACGCACTCATCTCCATGTTTTTCGCTGGCTTAACTTCAGTGATCGCGAAATTTGGTTTAAAGAACGTGTCCGGCGATCTGGCCGTAGCCATTCGCACAACAGCAGTGTTTGTTTTCGTATGGCTGAACGCCCTTGCATTCCGCCACACACAACATCTTCCTAACTTTACTAAAAAAGATCTTTTATTTTTATCGCTATCAGGATTAACAACAACAATTTCATGGATATTTTATTACAGGGCAATTAAAATAGGCGACGTTTCGGTAGTGGCAAGCATTGATAAAGGCAGTCTTATCATCACCATTTTATTGGCCTTCCTGTTTTTGAAAGAACCTATTACTCCTAAATTATTGATTGGCGCAGGTTTTATATTGATTGGCATGATTGTACTGATCTGGAAATAAATGTTGTATCTTCAGAATTGCTTCAATATCCCCGCGTATTATTGTATTATAATTTAAAACTAAAAAAAATGAAAAACACCTTAATTATTTTAGCACTTGCTTTCGGAGCCGGAAGTGCATCAGCACAAAAAATTAAAGAAGCAGAAGTTCCTGCTGCAATTAAAGCCTCACAGGAAAAACATTTTCCGGGCGCTAAGGTAACAGAGTGGGAAAAAGAAGGAGCTAATTATGAATCTGAATTTACCGTTAAGAAAGTGGAAACATCTGCTTCTTATGATGCCAGCGGAACTTTAATGGAAACAGAAGTTGAAATTAAAGCTTCGGAACTTCCAAAAGCGGTAACGGATTATATTTCTAAAAACATGGCCGGCAAAAAAGTGAAGGAAGCATCCAAGATAACCGACACTGCAGGCAAAGTAAGTTATGAAGCGGAAATTGATAAGGTTGATTATCTGTTTGATTCAAAGGGAACGCTTCTTAAAAAAGAAGAACAAAAAGGAGAAGATAAAGATAAGAAATAAGTTTTTTCAATAAATTTACATGAAGCCCCGCTCTCTAAACGCGGGGCTTTTTTATTGAAACATGGATGTCGTCGTCCTCCTTGGCCGGGCAGATCAGTAAGAGCTTGATCCTCACGTGCAAAAATTGAATTTGCAGGAATACTTTTTACGCTTCAAATTCTTATATTTGATTTAGAAAGCTATATTTGCTTCCTCAGAAATGAACATCCACCAAACCATACTTCAAGGCGTTAAAGAACAACTGTTTTTTTACGATTATTTAGTATTACCCGGTTTTGGAGGATTTGTACTTAAAAAAATTCCGGCTCATTTTTCTTCAACGGGCTCACTGATTTTACCACCATCTAAAATGGTGAGTTTTAATTCGCAGTTAAAACAAAACGACGGAGTTTTGGTTCATTGGTTACAGTCCGAATTAAAGGTAGACTCCATTCAGGCACTTAAACACCTTGATGATTTTGCTGAATATTGCCGGTCTCTTTTAGGAAACCGCGGACGGCTTAACATGGATGGTATTGGTTTTTTTTATCTTGATTTTGAAAACAATATCTGTTTTGAACCTCAGCAACACAATAATTTTTCAACCGAAAGTTTTGGATTGTCTCCGGTTTATTTAAAGGAGCTGGATATAGAAATTCCGGTACTATCTAAAACAGTTTTTATTGATCGTGAAATAAACAGCAACACTTCTGTTTCACCTGCAATTAAAAATCAACGTAATTACAGAAAGGTTGCCGTTGCCGCGGTAAGCGGTGCGGTTCTGTTTTCTGCCTTACTGGTTGTAATTTCTACCGTAAAAATTAATGGGCCGTTAAAAGCCGCTGTTTTTGGATCAGAAGTAAAAACCACCTATTCACCTGTTAATTATTCTGACCTTCAGCTTAAAAACCTGACGACTGAAAAAAAGGATTATTTAGCAGACGCTAACGGAATTGCATCACTTGAACTTGATAATAACAAAATTATTTCTGTTAAGGCCCTGGAGATAGAAATTTCAAATAACACCGCTACCACCACTTCCCGTCATCACACTTTAAAACCTTCATTTGCTCATAAAAAATTTGAAGTAGTTTTGGGGTGTTTCAGTATTTTAAATAACGCCAAAAAAATGGTGGGTATATTATCTCAACAGAACATTAAAGCTATTGTTGCGGGTCAGAATGAGAAAGGCTTGTACATTGTAAGCGGTGGCGGTTACAGCAGCAAAGAAGAAGCTCAGGTTCAGCTTGCGGAAATAAAATCAACCTACCCCAACGCCTGGATAAAAAAAGGAGAATAATTTTCCTTTCTTAACTTGCATTAGGAGTTACGCGAGAATTAAATACTTATTTACTAAAATCATTTGTGCCGGAAGCTCCGGCATTTTTTGTTTCTTTCAGATTTTGCTTTTCACGGTTCTTTTTATAAACAGTTACACCCACCATTAACACGGCCGCAAAAGCAATAAGGCCTAGCAAGCCCCAAAGCAAGCCGTTTTGTGATTTAACCACCGCAAGAAAAACAATTGCCACTAAAAAAACAGTTGCCAGTTCATTAAACAATCTTAATTTAAAAGAAGAATAAAGGAACTGTCCTTCAGATTGTTTCTTTAAAATTCTCTGGCATTCGATGTGATAAATTGCAAGCAAACCCACCAGAATTAATTTGATCCACATCCAGGGCTGGGAAAGCAAACCCGGGTTTTCATACAGCATCCATGATCCGAAAACAAAGGTACCTATAAAAGAAGGCCAACCGATAATGTACCATAGCTTGCGTTGCATAAGCAAAAATTGCGGTGTTAAAATTAAACGCGACTGTTCATCTTTAAGTTGCGCTTCGGTAGAATAAATAAACAATCTAACAATATAAAAAAGCGCAGCAAACCAGCAAACAACAAAAATTATATGAAGAGCTTTTATATAAGAATACTCCATGACTATGATTATTTTTTTGATTGAACCATGTTTGTAACAAACTCATCAAATAAGTAACGGGCATCATACGGTCCGGGATTAGCCTCCGGATGATATTGTACTGAAAATGCGCTTCTGTCTTTTAAACGGATACCTTCAATGGTTTTATCATTAAGGTTCACATGCGTTATTTCGATGTTTTTATTTTTATCAATCTCCTCTGCATTCACAGTAAAGCCATGGTTTTGCGAGGTGATCTCACTCTTGCCGCTCAACAGATTTTTTACAGGATGGTTAATTCCCCGGTGGCCCGAGTGCATTTTATAGGTACTTATTCCTTGCGACAAAGCAAGTAACTGATGGCCTAAACAAATGCCAAACACAGGTTTTCCGGCATCCACCAGCTCTTTTACAAGTTTAATTTCATCTTTCATTACTGCAGGATCTCCCGGACCATTCCCAAGCATAATACCATCAGGTTTAAAATCCATTACATCCTTTAAAGTAGATTTCATAGGAAAAACTTTGAGGTAACAGCCCCGTTCAACAAGACATCGCAGAATGTTCTTTTTTATTCCGTAATCCATAACCGCAACTTTGTGTTGCGATTTTTCATCTCCCATGTAATAAGATTTTGCAGTTGCAACTTTTGAGGAAAGCTCAAGGCCTTCCATACTTGGAACTTTTGAAAGCTGCTTTTTTAAAACATCCAAATCACTTATATCAGAAGAAATAATACAGTTCATTGCGCCTTTATCCCTTATATACCTAACAATTGCTCTTGTATCCACGTCGCTGATGGCCACAATATTATTTTCTTCGAAATAAGTTTGCAGACTTTTTTGGGCGCGCGGACGGGAGAAGCCAACATTAAATTTTTTGCAAATCATTCCTGAAATTTTCACCGAGTCGCTTTCAACTTCACTCTGTTCAATTCCATAATTTCCAATGTGAGCGTTGTTCATCACTATAACCTGACCGTAATAAGAAGGGTCAGTAAAGATTTCCTGGTAACCGGTCATACCGGTATTAAAACAAATTTCTCCTGTGGTGGTGCCGGTTTTACCGGCGGCTTTACCGTAAAAAACTTTACCGTCTTCTAATAATAAAATTGCTTTTGGACGAGTGGTGTATTTTAGCTGCATATTTAGATTTACTATCTAAAATGCAAAGATGCGACAAATTTAGAAGCGCCGGAGCACTGTTGAAGGATTGTTGAAACTTAAATGAAGTAATATTAGATAGAAGTCCCTGAAGGCACAAGGTTGCTGATAAATTTAAAAATGCTGAAATATACCCGGGAAGCATTTTCGTCCACATCATTATTTTCAGAATTTGACCCAACCTTAGAAGAAGCATTAAGGAAATTGTTTGTAATAGAAATAGTACCGGAGTTACAGAGCTCTTTTTTTGAAATGGTAATGCCAATTACAAAAACAAAAAGGCTAAAACCCCCAACAATTTTCTTATAGTTATTACTAAACATTTTACGGTTACAAAGTAAAAGCATTATCAGAAAGACTGCAATCTTTTTCGACCAAAAAAGGTTTTTATTATAGGATTCATAACACTTAAACCAACTTTGTAAAGGAAGGCTTTTATTACTTTTTAGCCGCAATTTGCCTTTGTTTTGCCATTTCTTCAAGCCTGGCCTGAAAGCCTGATTTCTTAACGGGCTTTTTCATGTTGGCCTCTAATTCAGCGCGTATTTTTTGATCGCTGATCACTTTTTTCATCATCCAGTTCTGAAGAAAAGTGAACATATTCGCAAGGAAGTAATACCAGCTCAAACCCGCAGCGTAGCGGTTCATTACGGCAAGAAATATTACCGGCATAAAGTACATCATAAACTTCATTCCCGGCATTTGAGTATTCTGCTGGGGCATCATGCTGCTGTTCATGTAAGTGTATATTATTGTACTCACAAACATTAAAGCGGCAAACAAACTTACGTGATCGCCATATGCCCAACTTATAAAAGGAACTTCTCCAAATGTCCAGATACTATCATAAGTACTTAAATCATCGGCCCATAAAAAGCCCTGCTGACGCAACTCTATGGCTGCAGGTAAAAAGGCGAACAATGCGATTAGAATTGGAAATTGAAGTAAAAGTGGTAAACAGCCAGAGAGTGGATTAACGCCCGCCTTCCGGTACAGCGCCATTTGTTCCTGCTGCTTTTTCATTGGATCAGCATTTTTTTCGAACTTGGCATTCAAGGCGTCTGTTTCAGGTTTTAAAACCCTCATTCTTGCCCCGCTCATGTATGTTTTATACGCAATTGGTAAAAGAACAACCTTAACAATGATAGTAAGAATCAGAATTACAATTCCAAGATTAAGGCTGTTAAGGCCATTAAATAAAGGAATAACCATCCATTTATTTATATAACTAAAAATACTCCAGCCTGTTGGAACAATCTTTTCCAATTCATAACCGTATTTTTCTAATGTGTTATAATGATTAGGACCAAAATAAAACTTGTATTTAAAAATTTCGGTTGGCGCATGGGTGTAAGGTACGCCAAGCTCTGCCGACACAGACTTAACAATTTCACTTGAATTTGGTCTTTGACCCAGCTTCACAAAACTTCCTGCTTTACCAAATGTTTTATCAGCAATAATTGTGGAGTTAAAAAACTGTTGCTTAAAACTAACCCACTTAATATCTGCCTCATTAATTTCTTTTTGTTCATCCTTAAGAGGGCTTATGTAATCGGGACTATTTATATCCTGCTTAAAATATACAGTTGCAAACTCACGTTCTTTAATTATGTGTTTTTCCTGGCTCGGATAAGTCATAGCCCAGGCTAATTGAAGCTGATCTTCGGTTTGAGAAATAATATTCTGAAGGCCAACAAAACGAATTTCAGATTCAACCATATAATCATTGGGCTTTAATGAATATACATACTCAAGGTAAGCCCCTGTTTGAGCAGTTTCCAGGCGGAGAGTAATTGAATTGGCCGTTTTGTTAACTGACTTAAAATAAAAATCGTCGGTTGAAAAAAGACGGTTATTATAGGCAGGGATCTTTAATGAGAAATGAACTGAATCGCCTTCGAACAAGGCAAGAGGTTCAGTTTTCCCCGGCCGGTGATATTTTTTTAGTTCAACTTTTTCAATTTGCCCGCCCTTATTACTAATGGTGGCTTTTACAAGTTCATTCTCAATGGTAAAGGATTCTTTATTTCCGTTAACGGAGACTGAAAAATCTTTGTAATTATCAGTTAACTGAGCAGTTTTAACGGAATCAGAAACCGCTGCAGGAGTTTGTTTTAATGTATCGGATACTTTTTGTGAAGCTACCTCTCTGGCTATTTGGGCAACTTCTGCCTTTTGCTGTACAAGAGCAATAGAATCTTTTATTTGCCTGTTACGGGCTATCTGTTCTTTAGTAGGTCCGCTCATGTATAACCAAATACCAAGTATGCCCGCTATTAATCCTAGTCCTATTAACGATTTTTTATCCACTACTTTTAAATTTTACGGGGCAAATTTAGTATTTATTTAGGTGGGAAATGAAACATTGTGCCTAAATGCTTATAAATGGTAAGAAAAAGGCGACCCCGGGTTTAATGCCTGAAATTAAAATTTTTCACCTTCAAGTTTTGCAACCACAGCGCTGGCCACCGCGTTACCTACCACGTTGGTGGCGCTACGGCCCATGTCCAGCAACTGATCTACGGCAAGCAATAAAAGCAGGCCCTCGCCCGGAATTTTAAACATGGTTAACATACCGGCAATCACTACCAAAGATGCACGCGGCACACCCGCCATTCCTTTACTTGTAACCAGTAAAATCAACATCATTTTTATCTGATCTGCCATTGAAATATCAATACCATAACTCTGAGCGATAAACACGGTTGCAAAGGTCATATACATTATACTCCCATCCAGATTAAATGAATATCCAAGGGGTAGAACAAAACTTACAATCCGGTTACTAATACCATGTTTTTCGAGGGCCTCAATTGTTTTGGGCATGGCGCTTTCGCTGCTGGCAGTACTGAAGGCCAATAATATTGGCTCTTTAACGTCGCGCAATAATTTAAAGTATTTTATTTTAAAGGCGGAACTGATTGCGAATAATATAACAAATACAAAAAACAACAAGCCACCAAAAAAGCATAAGATAAGATAAACATATCCGCCCAATACATCCAGCCCTTGCTGAATAACCACAGCTGTAATAGCACCAAATACACCCAGGGGGGCGAAGTTCATCACAAAATTGGTTACTTTAAACATCACGTGACTTAAACTGTCGAAAGCTTTTATAATAGGCTTTCCGGCTTCTCCGACGCTGGCCGCGGCTATGCCAAAAAACAGGGCAAACACAACTATGGGAAGGATATCATTCGCAGCCATTGAACGGATAACGCTTTCAGGAATAACGTGATCTATAAAATTTTTAGCGTCCTGTGTATTCGCCTTAATGCCCGTTTGAGCCGTAACATCAGGCAAATCAAGGTGCATGACCTTTCCGGGAGTAAACACATTCACAATTACCAGACCTAATGCCAGAGCAATAAGCGTAGCGCTGGTAAAATAAACAAGTGTTTTTAATCCTATTCTTCCCACGCTTTTAAAATCTCCTACTTTGGCAACCCCTAGCACAAGCACGGCCAGTACTAAAGGCGCAATGATCATTTTTATGAGGTGAAGAAAAATATCACTTAAAATAGAAAAATTTGAGGCAACACTTTTTTTAGATTCGCGAAAACATTTTTCCTCATATTTTTTCATTGCTGTTTCCACCGCTTTTTTTACCTGGGGGTTTGCAATGGAATTAATTGTTGAGCGATTGTATTGAAATTTATTTTTGCTAACCGAAACATTAACCGCATAACCAATTATTAAGCCAATACCCATGGCAAGCATGATCAGAACAATTAATTTATTTTTTAAAAAATAAGCTTTCATATTATAATACTTCCTGTAAGGTTTCCATCTTCATGCCCCGCGATCCTTTTATAAGCACGGTAGCGCCTGAAATATTCCGGTGCTCAAGATACTCTTTACATTCGGCTGTTGTTTTAAATTTTACAAACGTATTATCGCCTGACTTAAAAAACTCTTCTCCTACCAGAACAACATCCTCCAATTTGTGCTCCTGCAATAAACTCACAATGGTTGCATGTTCCGTTGCGCTGTATTCGCCCAGTTCGAACATGTCGCCTAACAAGAGTAATTTTTTATCAGAATTGTACTTGCTGAAATTTTCTATGGCGGCCTTCATGCTGTTAGGATTTGCGTTGTATGCGTCAAGCAGCAGAACGTTCTTTTCTGTTTTAACCAATTGCGAACGATTCATGTTAGGCGAATAATTTTCAAGGGCCACCTTGATTAAATTTTCATCCACTTTAAAATAATGCCCAACACATGCGGCCGCCAGACAATTAATAAAATTATAACTTCCAACGATCTGGGTATTTATTACCGGAATTTTTTTCCAGTCTTTTTCACCGTACCTCGAAGTAAATTTTAATGAGACCATTTCGGTTTTACTTTCATCTTTCCCTATTACATCAAAAAGTTTTTTTACGCCGTATGTTATTTTATCATTATCATGCGTAAGGCTGTTGAGTACTTCATCATCTCCGTTTACAAACACCTTACCTTGTTTTGTTTGCAGATAACGATACATTTCACTCTTTCCTTTTTTAACGCCCTCAATGCCTCCAAACCCTTCGAGGTGGGCCTTTCCAATATTTGTAATTAATCCGTAGTCAGGGTCGGTTATTTCGCATAATTCAGCTATTTCTCCCTGATGGTTCGCTCCCATTTCAATAATAGCAATCTCATGCTCTTTTTTAATCCGCAATAAGGTTAGCGGCACACCAATATGATTGTTTAAATTTCCTTCAGTTGCAAGGGTTTTAAATTTTTTAGAGAGTACAGCGTTAATCAGTTCTTTGTTGGTTGTTTTACCATTGCTGCCCGTAATGGCTAAAAAGGGGATGTTTAATTGCTTCCGGTGATAATTGGCAAGTTTCTGAAGCATTTTTAAAACGTCTTCAACCAGTAAGATATTTTCAGTTACATATTTGTTTTCATCCACTATGGCAAATCTGCAGCCTGCATCAATTGCTTTTGCTGCAAATTCATTTGCATTAAAGTTAGCGCCTTTTAAAGCAAAGAAAATACCCCCTTTAAGAAGTTTACGCGTGTCGGTACACACAGTTTGCCCTGCATTAATATAAATTTTGTAAAGGTCTTCTACGGAGATATATGACATTCTGCAAAATAAAAGACCCTTAAGTGATTTACTTAAGGGTCCTCTGAGTTTTTATTAACAATGTTTTATTTACCTAATCCAACAGGGCTACCAACACGGGTCATGGCGCAACGGAAACCTAACCATGCGTTAGACTGACGTTGATCAAGAAATCTGCGGGTTCCGGGATTTAAATAGTAAGCACGGTCTCTCCAGCTACCACCTTTGAACACACGTGATTTATCATTTACCAGTGAAGTTTTAGCATATTCATACATCATCTTATCAGCTTTATCTGTATAAGCATCTTCACCTGATTCATAATAAATAGACGAATTAACATCTCCGTCCATATAATTAATGTAATCGGCAGTTTTATAATTTCTGCGCTCATCAAGATTATC
>JAOQAF010000024.1 GCA_025963735.1 Bacteroidota bacterium | reverse complement strand
CAGGTTCAGATTTTTGGCACCGACATTTCAGAACCGGCTATTTCAAAAGCACGTACAGGAATTTATAATAAAGCTGAGTTAGCTCATTTGAGTGATGAACAAATAAAAAATTATTTTTCGAAACATGCCAACGGTTACCAGGTAGGTCGGGTAATAAGAGACATGTGTGTATTTGCCGTGCACAATTTTTTAAAAGACCCGCCTTTCGCAAAAATGGATTTGATCAGTTGCCGTAATGTAATGATCTATCTTGAAACCTTTCTTCAAAAAAACGCTCTAACCACTTTTCATTACGCCTTAAAAGAACATGGTTTTTTATTGCTTGGCAAATCAGAAACCGCAGCCGCGGCGGCCGATCTGTTTAACGCGTTTATTAAGCCTGATAAAATATACTCAAGAGCAGCTGTACCCGGGCGATTTAATCATGTGGCCAGTAACAGATCAGAAAACATAGCTAAAGAACAAAACAAAACAGCCAGACAAGCAAAAAACGTTCAGGTAGATTTTAGAAAAACCGCTGAAAATATTCTTCTTGAAAAATACACACCGGTAAGCGTTGTAGTAAATGAACATATGGATATTGTGCATATCAACGGATCCATCAACACATTTTTAGAACCATCGCCCGGAAAGCCAAATTTTAATCTTATAAAAATGGCACGGGGCAGCCTGGCTTTTGAATTACGAAATGCAGTACATAAAGTAAAAGCCAGTAACACATTATTTATTAAAGAAGGCATACCTGTTGAAGATAATGAAAAAGGATTTTCTGTAACCATAGAAGTAATGCCATTACCGGATACCGTTGACAGTTATTATCTGATTTTGTTTCATAAGGTTTTAAAAAGCAAAACTAAAAAAGGCGAAAAAGGAAAAGATGTAAAAAGCAAGGAGCTTCTGGCAAGGGTTGAACAACTTGAAAAAGAGCTGGCACAGGGACGCGAGGACATGTTATCTATAACAGAGGAACAGGAAACTTCCAATGAGGAATTGCAAAGCGCCAATGAAGAATTATTAAGCGGAAGCGAAGAGCTGCAAAGTTTAAACGAAGAGCTTGAAACCGCTAAGGAAGAAGTGCAATCTACCAATGAAGAACTTGTAGTTGTTAACCAGGAGCTTTTAGATAAACAGGATGAGCTTAACGCCGACAGAACGTATGCACAGGCAATTATTCAAACGTTGCGTGAGCCCTTAATTATTCTTGATAAAGAGTTTCGGATTAAAACCGCTGCGGCTTCGTTTTGTAAAAAATTTCAGCTAAAAGAAAGTGAAATAGAAGGACAGTTTTTTTATGAAATACAGAATGGATTATGGAACGATTCCTTCTTAAGATCCATGCTTGAAAAAATACTTCCAAAAAAAACCAAACTGGATGATTTTGAAATAAAACTTAATTTTCCCTCGATTGGCGAATGTACTTTTTTATTGAATGCACGCCAATTGTCAAATGAAAAATCGGATGAGGATTTAATTCTATTGGCAATAGAAGAAATAACTGAGCAAAAGATACTGGAGCAGCAGAAGAAAATTTTTGCTGAAGAGCTTGAACATAAAGTGAAAGAAAGAACCCTTGCCCTTGAGAGAAGCCGCAAACAACTTGACCAGTTTTCGCATACCGCCAGCCATGAGTTTCAGGAGCCATTGCGCAAAATTGTAACCTTTTCAAAATATTTACAGGATCTTCAGAATGAGGAATTAAGCCATGAAATTAAAACCAACCTTCATAAAATTGAAAAGGCCTGCTTACGTATGAGTGTATTGGTTCAAAATACCGTTACTTTTGCAAGCCTTACCAAACATGAACAGTTGTTTGAAAAAACAAATCTTAATAACATACTTAAAGATATTTTGTATGATTTTGAAATGCTTATTGCTGAAAAGAAAATAAAGATCACCAGCGAAGATTTGCCTGTACTTGAGGCTGTTCCCTTTCAAATAACTCAGTTGTTTTATGATTTGATAGGAAATGCCATTAAGTTCTGTAAGCCCGATGGTCGTGCTACTTTGCATATTTCCGCACGTAAAGTGCCCCAGCAGGAAATGAAGTCTTACCCCGATCTTAATCATAAGCTGAGCTATTACGAACTTACATTTAAAGATAACGGCATTGGCTTTGAGCAAAAGTATGCTCCAAAAATATTTACCATGTTCCAGCGGTTACACGATGCCAACAATTATGGCGGTACCGGCATTGGGCTTGCACTTTGTAAAAAAATAGTTGAAAATTATCAGGGTGAAATATCAGTTAAAGCAAAAGTGAATGAAGGCGCGTGCTTTTATGTGTATTTACCCGTGGCCCAGCGCGCGGGTGCAAAATAAGGCCTTCTGCTAAATAATTATTTAATAAAAGTCAACCGCACTTCAAAAAAAACCGCCGGGTACAAGATCCGGCGGTTAATTACACAAAAATAATCAGGTTTTTAAAGAGGCACAATGCACTTAGGGCTTAAAGGATGCTCACCCGTTTTATTGATAAGCACAACCCTGAACCAGTACAAAACATTGCTTGTAAGATTTCCGATCCATGTAGAGCTAACGTCGGTGGTGCTTGCCACCGTCCATGAATTATTGTTCATTGGATCTAAACAACTCTCCCATCTGTAAAGCGTTTTAGGTCTTGCTTTACATTTTAGGCCAACCGCACCTAAATCATCGGGTAAAATAATCTCAAAGTCTACCGGTGTTTTAATGCCGATTGCTTTTACTGTCATTGAGGCTAGGTGAATAATTTGCTCATCGCCGTTGGCAACACTTTCAACATAATGCGCCAGATCGTTAAGCAATTTTATCACTACACGCTCTTTATCGTGCATTATAGCGGTTTTGCTTTTACCGCCATCGGTTGCATCGTTCCAGGCATAGTCAA
>JAOQAF010000008.1 GCA_025963735.1 Bacteroidota bacterium | reverse complement strand
ACACGCCAGCGACAAGTATGGATTATTGAATTGAGATTCTTTGGAAGGATAGAGGGCCGAGCCAAGAAAAACGCGCGCAGGTGTGGGCTGTGTTTTTGAAGTTTTCGAAGTTCTTAATAAAATTGTTTTTTTAATTCCTTTTGCGGTCACCGTATCAAGTGTACTGGCAAAATCAAATTTAATGAGATCAAGATTTCTTACAATCGGGTGACTGATGTCGGGCATAACCAAAGGCGAATACACCCACGGAAAAAATTTAAAATTGGGTTCGCCTTTTTTAAAGCCTACATTAATAGGAACTTTGGCACATTGGAAGTCCTGTACAAGCACCGGGTTTAAACGAACGCCATATTTAAAAAGCATGTCTTCAATTTTCAAGGGACGATTCAGACCTAAAGTATATCCTTTCATGTTAAAGGTATCGCGGTTTACTGTAACGGGGTCAATGAGCCATAACACTTTTCCACCGTTCATAATATATTGATCGATGATGAAACGGTCACGGTCGTTAAATGCACTATCGGGCTGCGTAATAATAATTGCGTCGCTTCCTTTAAGCGCGGCTAGTTTGCCAAGAATTGGCGTACGGTTAACGCTGTAATATTCACTCAGTGAACGCATAAAGTCGAACTGATGAATAGTATCGAGTTCATAATGGCCTTCAATAAAGGTAACTTCCAGTTTTTTATCGCGTTGTAATTTGCGTATGGTGGTTGTAAGTGAATATTCTAATTCCTCAACACTGTTATTAATGCATTGTTCGGCCGGAACACCGAGCTGACGTTTAAAAATTTGCCACACTGCTTCTTTTCCTTTGTAGCTTACAATGGCACCCGGCCAAATTTTTGTTTCAAGGGTTTTGTCTGATTTTTTTTCAATGATCTGCTCTGGTACCAGACCTTTTTCATAAAGCTGACGTTCAATATTTTCTTTTTCGGCGGGTGTTAATCCTTCACCTGGAGTAATAAATTCGTATTGAACCTGATTATTGGAGTAGGCCCTGAATTCATCAAGTATTTCCCGCGCCTCATTTTTTAACCGGGTAAAATCAGGATTAAAATTCCCGTTGAGGTAAACTTTAAAAAGTACTTCGTCATTTAAACCTGCAAGTAAGTTTTTTGTAGATTCCGCCAGGGTGTATCGTTTTTCGGTGGTAAGATCAAAACGTTTAAAATAAAAAGAACCAATAAAATTAAAAAGCAAAATAATCACCAGGAGCACAAACAAAATGCTAATGTCGCGACGTTTATTATGGCTTATATTTTTTTGCTTGCTTACCATTTTCTGCTTTGTAAAACTAGTTTGGTAATAAGATTAAATACCGCGATCAAACTAAAAAAATAAATGGCATCACGTGTATCTATTACGCCACGGCTCATACTTACATAATGCTGGTTAATTCCCAAACCTTTTAAGAAAGCGTCGTATTTTCCAAACAAGCCGCTATCCGCAATAAAATCAAAACCGATGTAAGAGAAAAAACAAAGTAACAAAGCTATAATAAAAGCTATTACCTGGTTTTCGGCAATGGCAGAGGCAAAAATACCTATGGAAACAAAAGCGGCCCCAAGAAATAAAAGTCCCGTGTAAGAACCCCACATCCCTCCCGTATCAACGTTTCCTTTGGGATAACTTAATACATGAACGGTGTAATAATAAATAAGTGTTGGAAGAAGAGAGATTAAAACCAGCGTGAGGCCGGCAAAATATTTAGCAAGTACTATTTGTAAGTCGGTTAAAGGCCTGGTTAATAATAATTCAATGGTTCCGGTTTTTTTTTCTTCCGAAAATGTTCGCATGGTTATTGCGGGAATAAGAAAAAGATAAACCCATGGCCCGATGGAAAACAACGGATCAATGTTGGCAAAACCATTGTCGAGAACATTGGAGCCGCCTCCTTCTGAAGGAATGATCCACATAAAAACACCAATAAGAGTTATAAAAACTCCAATGGCTATGTAACCTATGAGGGAACTCAAAAAGCTACGTATTTCTTTTATGTATAGCACCAGCATCGGGGGTAAAAATAAGATTAATTGAAGAACTTATACAAGCTATTTTTAAAAGTAATGCAAACAGTTTTAAGCATCCAGCATCAGATTACATCCTCTTACATCGCTGTTATCATATCTGCCCATCAACTCAAGTTTACCTTCAGGATTCATACGGCCCAGGTCTTGAGTGGCGATAAAGGAACAGGAATTAATATTGGCAAGATCAATTACGTTTATACCTCCGGTTTTGTTATCGTGTCTAATATTTAAGGGATCGGTAACTTCCCTAATCAGAAACTTCATCCATGGAGGTGAGTTAAATGTTTGGTCTTTGCTATAGGCTTGGCTCAAAAGTTCAGTCATTCCGTATTCACTGTGAATGGTATTAATATGAAAACCACGTTTGAGATAAGCATGAAGCTCTTCCTTTAACAGTTCTTTCCGTGTTCCTTTCATTCCACCGGTTTCCATCACAATAAAGTTTTCATCCAGTTCAATTCCTTTATCCGCCAAATCCATTAAAGCGTATGACACGCCAATAAGTAATGTTTTTTGCTTTTGTTTTTTAAGCTGTTGAATATTAGCAATGAGCGAATCAATATTATTTAAAAAGAATCCGCTTAAAGGATGCTGTGAGTCTTTAATTAAACAGTTAAACATATAAACCAGTGAAGAACCTTGCCGTTGCAGGTATCCAGGGAGCAATGCGAGAATACAATAGTCTTTAACATCTCCGTAAAAATGGTGAAAACCCTTACTGAAACTATTTTCATAAATCTTTACATCACTTACAAAATGTTTTGACGGGGTTTGCGAAGTGGTAGAGCTGCTTGTAAAAATGAGAGGATTTTCGCTTCGGGGTTCGCAAACAATTTCTTTGCTTTTAAAAAAACCAATAGGCAAAAAAGGTATTTGTGCAATATGAGTAATGTGCGCCGGATTCACTTTAATAAGATCTACCCACAATTTGTACACACTATTGTTGCGGTATTGAATATTAAAAACATCAAGCGCGAGGCCATTAAATTCCTCTTCGGAATTAATGTTAAATATTTTTTCTTCAAGCTCGCTCACGTGATGTGTTTCTTGTAATTTTTCGTAAATTTATGTATTGATTTTTGATTGATGCGTTTATTAATAGCCATATTTATAGCCAGCGTGTTTTGTTTTTCCTGCGCGAAAAAACAAACCAAAGACCCCGTACCCGTTATTGAATATAAAGATTTTAAGGCATGGAAGGTCAATGGCAGCGATACCGCCATTTTAACCATCGGTTATGAAGATGGCGACGGAGATATTTTCAGGGAAAACAATTCAAAAGGACCAAATTTTATAGGCACTTTTTATTATTTGAATTCGGCCACACATGTTTTTACTACTGTAAAAGATATTATTACCAATGATACCGCCAGGTTTACCCAAACTATTCTTCAACCTGCAGAAACCAGTTACAAGGGTAAAGCGGTAAAAGGAGAGATGTTTATTCCATGGCAGGAATTCAGAAAAGGAGATTCGATAAAAATATTTATGTATAAAATATTTATGATTGATGATGCCGGCAATAAATCCAATGTGCTTACCACGCCGGTTTATACCATTAATTTTTAAGCGCTTTTACCATTTTTTCAGCCACCACTTTACTCATTTTGTAATTGCTCTCGTGTGTCCACCCGGCAATGTGAGGGCTTAAAACTACCTTGTCGGAGTTTAAAATATATTCCAGGTCTGAATTTTTTTCCTCGCTCTCAACCTTTTCAAAAGAAGAAGTTTCATATTCCAGTACATCCAGGCATGCCCCTTTCACTTTTCCGCTTATAAGATTTTCAACCAAATCAGAGGTCTTAAGGCATTTGCCGCGTGCGGTATTAATAATATAAATTGGTTTTTTAAATTTTTTAATAAAATCGGAATTTACCAGGTATTCAGTTTCGCGCGTTAAAGGCACATGCAGACTTACAATATCGCATTCCTCGTAAAGCTCACGCATATCTACCTGCAGAACTTTGTTCGTACTGAAGCCCCTTTTGTATTTATCGTAAACAAGCAGCTTACAATCAAACCCCAGGAGTTTACTGGTAAAACTGCTGCCCATGTTGCCATAACCAATAATTCCAATGGTTTTGCCGGAAATTTCAAAACCCCGGTTTTCGGCGCGGAGCCAAATGTTTTTTCGCACCTCCGAATCGGCTTTTTTTAAATTATTCAACAGCATCAGTAACATCCCAATGGCATGCTCCCCAACTGCATCACGGTTGCCTTCAGGCGCATTCACACAGGCTATTTTTTTTATTCTCGCCGTCTCCACATCAATATTTTCCATGCCGGCCCCAACGCGTCCAATGCATTTGAGTTTCGGGCAGCTGTCTAATAAGTCTTTGGTTATCTTAAACCGGCTTCTGATTACAAGCGCGTCGTATGAAGGTAAAATTTCCTGTAATTCTTTCGTAGTTCGGTCCCAAAAAAGGTCGCATTCAAAACCCGCGGCAATTAAAGTTTCCTCAAGAATGGGGTGATTGTTATCGGCAAATAGTATACGCATTATTCAATTGGATAATAAACTACAAATCAAACATAAATTTGGGCTAAAACTTTAATTAATTGAGGATGAATCGTGTTAATCAATTAACAATTCCCTAACAGCTCTTGTGTTGAGAACTGCTTTTTGGATTTATGAACAGTGGGTAACCCTTGATAAAGCTGATTCTGTTGGGCTTAGACATACAAGCAATAGTTATGCACAAGTTATTAATAAAGCAGCCGATTTTGTAAATTTAAGATAAGCAATTTAATTGCACATTTGCCTCCCCGAATCCCCATGAACCAAGACCAAAATAAAACCCGCAAACGCATTTTAAGTACCAATCCCACTTCTTCTAACGAAATAGGAAAACTTCCTCCGCAGGCAACTGAGCTGGAAGAAGCAGTACTAGGTGCCATGCTTCTTGAAAGAGAAGCTTTAAGTACAGTAATTGATATTTTAAGCCCCGAAGCATTTTATAAAGAACAAAACAGCCGTGTATTCGGCGCTATGATCTCTTTGTTTAACCGCTCAGAGCCTGTAGATATTTTAACCGTTACCCAGGAGTTAAAACGAACAGGAGAACTTGAACTGGTTGGCGGCGCTTATTATGTTTCGGCGTTAACAAACCGCATTGCTTCCTCAGCTAACATTGAGTTTCATGCACGTATTGTAGCGCAAAAGTATTTACAGCGCGAACTGATCCGCATCAGCACAGAAACTATTAAAACAGCTTACGAAGACAGTACCGATGTTTTTGAATTACTGGATGAAACCACAAAAAACATTTTTGAAATTCTCGATTCAAACGTGCGTAAGCAGCACGATAAAATGAGTACCCTTATTGCGAAAGCAATTGCTGAAATTGAAACGGCAGCCAATCAAACGGATGGTTTGTTAGGCGTGCCTTCGGGCTTTACTGCGTTAGACCGCATTACCGGCGGATGGCAAAAATCTGATCTTCTTATTCTTGCTGCTCGTCCGGGTATGGGTAAAACAGCCTTTGTGGTGAGCATGGCAAAAAACGCGGCGGTTGAATTTAATAAGCCGGTTGCCATTTTTAGTTTAGAGATGAGCAGCCTTCAATTGGTAAAACGTTTAATATCCAGTGAAACCGAAATTCCGCAGGATAAGATCTTAAAAGGAAACCTGGATGATCATGAGTTTGTACAATTAAATGAACGCATTAAGAAATTGGCTGTTGCACCTTTGTATATTGATGATACTCCCGCTCTTTCTATTTTTGAATTACGTGCCAAAGCCCGCCGTTTAAAGGAAAATCAAAAAGTTGAACTCATCATTATCGATTATTTACAGCTTATGAGTGGCGGTCCTGATGGTAAAGGAAATCGCGAACAGGAAATCAGCCAGATCTCAAGGGGCTTGAAAAGTTTATCAAAAGAATTAGAAATACCTATTATTGCTTTATCGCAATTAAGTCGCCAGGTGGAGAATAGACCGGGAGGCAGTAAACGTCCTCAGTTGAGTGACCTTCGTGAATCCGGAGCCATTGAGCAGGATGCCGATATGGTAATGTTTATCTATCGTCCGGAGTATTACGGATTGGAAGTTGACGAGAACAACGAACCAACACGAGGTAGGGCAGAAATCATAATCGCAAAGAACAGGCATGGTGCTTTAGAAACAGTGAAACTAAGATTCATTGGTCAGTTTGCGAAATTTGCCGATCTGGATTATACCGAAGGCCAGGATTCGCTTTACACACAAAGCACACCGGGTGCATTGGAACAGAATACAGATTTTTTAATTGATAAAGGAACGAAAACAGTTGCGTCCAAAAACTGGGACAGGGTAGATGATAATAACAGCGATATAGTTAAACGTAACGATATAGAAGACTTTAACGAACCACCGTTTTAAAGGGGACAGGATAATTTATTACAGAAAAAATCTTTGACCTATAAAGAAAGCCCGGTGATTAGCCGGGCTTTTTGTTGATATGAGTAGTTTCCGCCAAAGATTATTCGAGTTGAACTTGCCACAGATTGCTCGGATTGCTCAGATTGGATTTTCTATCTGGAATATTTTCTGCATCTGCGAAATCAGCGAATCTGCGGCTTTTTTATTTGAAACAGCCACAGATTGCACAAATTACGCGGATCATAAGTTTATCATTGATCTTTGTAATCCGCGAAATCTGCAACGTTTATTTATCTAGAATTTAAAGAAAAAGAATACCACCGCGGCCCATTCTTTTTTAACACCGCTTGCGTGGCCAATTGTAGAGTGAGAAGAGTTTTCAACGGTTCCGTCACTTTTCACGTAACCCACTGTTGAATGAGACGAATTTTCAACTGTCCCATCATTCTTTACATAACCAATAGTGCTGTGACTTCCGTTTTCGATGGTACCATCACTTTTAATATATCCAATGGTTGAATGAGAGGAATTTTCAATAGTTCCGTCATTTTTAATGTATCCTTTTGCAGAATGGCTGCTGTTTTCAATGGTACCGTCAGATTTTACATACCCTGTTGTAGAATGACTTCCTGATTCAATTGTTTGTGATTGAGATGAGAAGGCCAGGCCCAAAAAAGCGATCGCGATTAGTTTTTTCATTTTAATTTTTGTTTTTAATAAGGTTTGTGAAACAAGATTGTTTCATAAGTTTTAAATCAGAGTGAATATATAAATTATTTTAGATATTAACTTTATTCAAAATTATTGTATGCAGGTATTTAAGTTTGGCGGAGCTTCCGTTAAGAACGCAGAGGCGGTAAAAAATGTCGCTTCTATCCTTAAAAGTTACGGAAACGGTGAAACCATTGTTGTTATTTCGGCCATGGATAAAACCACCAACAAGCTGGAGGAACTGGTTAATGCTTACTTTTACAAGAAGGGTAATACCGCGTCTGTTTTTGATGAGCTTAAAAAATTTCATCTGGATATCGCCACTCAATTATTTAAAGATCCTAAAAACATTAATAATGAGATTGAAAATGTATTTGTAGAGATCCTTTGGGCCATTGAAGAAGAACCGTCGTTTACTTACAATCATCATTATGATCAGCTTGTATCGCAGGGTGAAGTACTGGCCACCAAAATTGTCTCGGCTTATCTCAATGAAATTGGCATCAGCAACAAATGGCTCGACGCGCGTGGCATCATTCAAACCGATAATACATTCAGGGAAGGAAAGGTGGATTATGAGTTAAGCCATACGTTGGTTCAAACTCAATTGATACCCCAGTTGAAGCAGCATGCGATTGTAATTACGCAGGGATTTATTGGCGGCACTTCCGAAAATTTTACCACTACCCTTGGTCGCGAAGGAAGTGATTATACGGCCGCCTTACTGGCTTACTTTGCTGATGCCGAAAAAGTGATCATCTGGAAAGATGTGCCGGGCGTTTTAAATGCCGATCCCAAATATTTTAAGAATACTAAAAAAATAGAAGAGCTTACATATCACGATGCGATTGAGTTAACGTATTACGGCGCATCTGTTATTCATCCCAAAACCATTAAGCCTTTACAAAATAAGAGTATTCATTTATACGTTCGTTCATTTCTCAAGCCTGCAGAGCCGGGAACGGTTATTAAGGAAAGCGATAAACGAATAGAAGTAACCAGTTATATTTTTAAGGATAAACAGATCTTATTATCCATACAGCCAAAAGATTTTAGTTTTATAGCTGAAGATAATTTGAGTACCATCTTTCGCATGTTCTCCGCATATAACGTACACGCCAACATGATTCAGAATTCGGCCATTAGTTTTAGTGTGTGCACGGATGATGATGAACAAAAAATCGAACCTTTACTTATTGAATTGCAGGAGCACTTCAAAGTGCTGTATAACAAAGATGTTCAGCTATTGACCATTCGTAATTACGATGATGATATAATTGCCAAATTAAGCGAGAATAAACTGGTGATTATTGAACAGAGAAGCCGAAATACACTGCAAATGGTGATGAAGGAGGAACAATAAGTGATTGGTGTTGTTCTAAATAGTTAACAGCTGCATTTTATTAAAAACTAATAACTAATAATTAAACACAAAATACTAAACCTTAAAATAAACTACTTTCTTGGTTTCAAAAAACTCTTCTTCAAAAAAGTTTTTTAAATCATAAAATTTGCACCGGTCATAAAATTTACCGAACTCTTCTTTTAAATCGCCACCTTTTAAATAAAGAATGCCATTAGAAAGATCGTTGATATTTTCTTTCAGAAACTTCCCTTTAACCCATTCGTAAAACGCCGGAAATTCAGTTACCGCGCGGCTAACCACAAAATGAAATTTTTCCTTTACTTCTTCAGCTCTTTGCTGACGGCCAAAAATGTTATTCAAATTTAAAGCTTCGGCAACCTCGTTCACCACTTTAATTTTTTTACCAATACTATCCACCAGCAAAAACTCACATTGGGGAAACATTATAGCCAGAGGTATGCCGGGAAATCCTCCGCCGGTGCCTACATCCAAAATGGTAGTACCTTCTTTAAACATTATAACTTTTGCAATTCCTAATGAATGAAGAACGTGTCTTTCATAAAGTAGATCAATTTCTTTTCGTGAAATAACATTGATTTGGCTGTTCCAGTGGCTGTAAACATCGTAGAGCTGCCCAAACTTAGCGGTTTGATCAGAGGTTAAATCAGGAAAATATTTTTGAATAATGGAAATCAATACTTCTCTTTACTGTTTTTTAAGGCGCTGTAAAGCAAATCACGGGCCCTGAAAAGTTGGGCCTTTATAGTTCCAATTGGTAAATTCAGTTTTTGCGAAATTTCTTCATGGCTCATTTCCTTGAAGTAAAAAAGCTCTATCATTTCTTTGTATTTAGGCTTCAGATGGTCTACCAATAACCTTACAAGTTCTGTTTTTTGTTTTTTAATGAAATTTTCTTCCGGATCAAGACCCGTGGATTTCATATAAGAAGAATGATCCCTGCTATCCGCGTTTTCAACTTTATTATCAATGGATACGGGGGTCATCTGTTTTTTCTTCCTAATAAAATCAATAGCGTTATTACTCGCAATTTTAAAAAGCCAGGTGCTGAAGGCATAATCAGGACTGTATTGATCAAGCTTTTTAAAAGCTCGTCCAAATGCTTCAATAGTTAAATCTTCAGCATCATCCTTATTATTACACATTTTAAGCATCATGTAATAAACACTTTCCCTGTAGCGATGCAAAAGCTCTGCAAACGCTTTTTGATCACCGTTATCTAATGCAGAACGTACGAGTTTATAATCGTAAACGGCTTTTGTGGTGAGCCTTGTATTATTTTCTAGTTCATCCATTTATTCGATCGGTAAAATATTTTATTAAGATGAAAAACAGGGTAAATAAACAAAAGTAAAAATTCGTAAAAAAAAGCGCCGAATAAAAGATCTGGTTCTTTAAGTTTTTTTGATGCTTTATTTAAAAACAATACCTGGGTTATCATCTTTAAAGTTAATAAAATAGGAATTAATACCATAGTATTAATCGATAAGAACAGAGCAAAGAGCGATAAAATGAAAAAATACTGTGTAAAATAAGTAAAACTCAATCGGCTTTTTGAAGCGGAACTATAAAGAGGGGCGGTAGTTAAATGTCGCGCTTTTTGCATGCGCCATTCTTTAAACGTTTTTTTTGCGTTTGAATACGTAATGGAATCGTGGCTTACGCACACCGCTGTGTTGGTGGGATTGGCGGCCTGGTTTACAAATAAATCGTCATCACCGGAGTTAACGTGATAATGACTGGCAAAACCCTTATTGGTAAAAAAAGTATCTTTCTGATAAGCCAGGTTGCGACCCACACCCATGTAAGCTTTATTTCGAATTGCGGCCGATAAATACTGTACAGCAATCATAAAAGCATCAAACCGTATGAGTTTATTCAACAGGCCCGGTTGTTTTTCGTAAGCCCCATACCCTAAAACAATTTCTTTCTCAACCGAAAATCCGGCCGACATTTCCTGTAACCATTTGTTTGAAGCGGGATAACAATCAGCATCGGTAAGCACCAACCGGTTAAACCGCGCGGCTTTAATTCCTACAAGCAAGGCAAACTTTTTACCGTGTTTGTAATAAGCATCTTCTTTAATGTTTGCTTTTTTAAGATTGGGAAAAATTTTCGCAAATTCGTCAATAACATTCTCTGTATTATCCAGACTGCAATCATTAACAACAATAACTTCAAATTCTGCGGGATATTCCTGAGTTAAAATCTTTGGTAAAAATTCTGTTAGGTTGTCATCCTCATTTTTTGCGCATATAATCACAGATACGGGTTCAAACGAAACGCCTCTTTTAACATCTTTGTAAGAGGAGAGTGGCAAATAGTTAATGACGTAATTAATTAAAATTAAAATATAGGAAAACGCTGCAATAATGCATAAAACTTCGGGGAGGCCTAATTGTTGAAATTGTGGAAATAGCATGGTGCAAAGGTACACCCTACGGAGGCGCTAAATATGCATATATTTGCAACTACTTAACAAAATAATTAACAATGTTCGGTTCTCCTAAAGCCCTGATTTTTGATATGGATGGTGTTTTGATCGACAGCGAACCTCTTTGGCGCAAAGCGATGATCATAGGTTTTAACAACGTTGGTATGAAGTTTACCGAAGAAGATTGCCGGAAAACCACCGGTATGCGCTTCAGGGAAGTGGTAGATCTGTGGCTCAATCATTATAACATAAAAGGAGTTGATCCCATTCAACTGGAAAAAGATGTGCTCGATATCCTTATCAGTCTTATTGAAACAGAAGGCGAAGCAATGCCAGGGGCACTCGGGGTGTTTAATTACGCTAAATCCCTGAAATTAAAAATTGGCCTTGCCACATCATCTTCCACGCGTTTGGTGAATGTGGTTTTAAAAAAACTGGCCCTCGACACTTCATTTGACGCAATTGTTTCAGCAGAATTAATGGTGTATGGAAAGCCTCACCCTGAAGTTTTTTTAGTTTGCGCGCATCAATTAGGAGCTTTACCGCACCAATGTATGGTTATTGAAGATTCTGTTAATGGCGTTATTGCCGCTAAAGCAGCCCAAATGAAAGTTTTTGCTATTCCTGATCATGAACATAAAATGCGTAAAGAATTTGGCGCTGCCGATTATTTTTGTGAAAACATGAATGATGTTTTGGCACAATTTAAGGAATTACTGAAAGCTAAAACGGCTTAATTGTTATCTTTGAGGCACTTGAAATTTACTTTACAAAATACCGATCCCAAGTCAAAAGCCCGTGCAGGCCTGCTTGAAACAGACCATGGTACCATTGAAACTCCAATATTTATGCCCGTTGGCACCGCGGGCACAGTTAAAGCGGTTCATCAGCGCGAATTAAAAGAGGATATAAAAGCACAGATTATTCTAGGTAATACTTATCATTTATATCTTCGGCCGGGATTAAACGTTTTAAAAAACGCAGGCGGTCTGCATAAATTTAACGGCTGGGATATGCCTATTTTAACGGATAGCGGCGGATACCAGATATTTTCTCTTGCCAATCAACGGAAACTTACTGAAGAAGGCGCAACTTTTAAAAGCCATATCGACGGGAGCAAACATTTTTTTAGTCCGGAAAGCGTAATGGATATTCAGCGGACCATTGGCGCGGATATTATTATGGCTTTTGATGAATGCACACCTTATCCCTGCGACATACATTACGCGAAAAAATCTTTGGGTTTAACGCATCGTTGGCTAGACCGGTGTGTAGAGCGTTTCAGAAATACCGAACCACATTACGGTTATAATCAGGAATTATTTCCCATTGTTCAGGGCAGTGTTTACAAAGATTTGCGAATGGAGTCTGCCGAATTCATTGCGTCAAAAAATTGTTTTGGTAATGCCATTGGTGGTTTAAGCGTTGGCGAACCCGCAGAAGAAATGTACGCTATGACGGAAATAGTTACCGATATTCTGCCTAAAGAAAAGCCACGGTATTTAATGGGGGTTGGTACACCAATGAATATCCTTGAATGCATTGCTTTAGGAATAGATATGTTTGATTGCGTAATGCCCACACGTAACGCCCGGCACGGATTACTTTTTACACAAAACGGAATTATTAATATTCGTAATGAAAAATGGAAAAACGATTTTTCGCCATTGGATGAAAACGGATATACATTTGCCGATAGCTCCTATTCAAAAGCTTATTTAAGGCATTTAATTGTTTGTGATGAGATCCTGGCGGCTCAAATTGCCACCGTACATAATCTGGGTTTTTATTTATGGTTGGTTAAAGAAGCCCGCAAACGTATAATTGACGGCACTTTTGTTGAATGGAAAAATAAAATGGTGGTTCAAATGGCCAAGCGTTTGTAATATGTTTTTAAAAAAACTCGATCGATATATTTTAGGAAAATTTTTAAAGACTTTTCTTTTTTCAATTACATTGATTCTTCTCATTTTTATTGTTTTTGATATAAAGGATAAGATCCAGACTTTTTCTACCCAGAATATTCCTTTAAAAGAAATTATTTTTGATTATTATCTGATGTTCATTCCTTATTACGGAAATCAGTTCAGTCCCATGTTTACATTTATTGCCGTGGTGTTCTTTACTTCAAAAATGGCGCACCAGACGGAGTTTGTGGCCATTCTCAGCAGCGGCACAAGCTTCAGAAGGTTAATGAGACCTTATGTTGTAGGCGCTTTTATCATCGGGTTTTCTTCACTTGTTCTCAATCACTTTTTTTTACCAAAAGCGTTTAAAATAAAAATTGGTTTTGAAGACAAATACATAAACAACGGATATAACAGTGATGAAAGAAATATTCACCGAAAGATAGGTCCTAACAGGATTCTTTATTTTGAGAGCTTTGATAACAAGCAAAACACCGCTTATAAGGTTTCCATTGAAGATGTAGTAAACGATAAACAAACGTATTTTTTAAGCGCTGATTTTATGAAATGGGATAGCTTAAAAAAGCACTGGTTACTTGAAAATGTGAATGAACGTAAAATAATTGAGCAGGACAGGCTCGACACCTTAAAAAACCAAAAGCCTGTTTTTAAACAGATCAATTCCTTTTCGCCAACTAAAGAAGTGAAAATGGAATTCACCCCTTACGACATGCACCGCTTTGAAAGTAAATACGAAGCAATGACTTATTTTGAACTGAAAGAATTTATTATCCGCGAAAAATTAAAAGGGTCAAGCAGGATAGAATTTTTTGAGGTTGAAAATTATAAAAGAACTTCTTTTCCCTTTGCTACATTTATTCTTACGATCATCGCGGTTTGTGTGTCTTCACGAAAGGTGAGGGGAGGGGTAGGCCTTCAGATAGCCTTAGGATTACTTATTAGTTGTATTTACATAATGCTGATGTATATCTTCACAATCACCGCAACCAGTGGCATTGGTATTCCTTGGCTTGCTGTATGGACACCTAATATTGTATTTACATTTGTAGCATTTTATTTCTATAAAAAAGCGCAGAAATAATGAAAGAATTATTTACCGGTTTCAAAAATAAATATACCCCACTTCAGCAATTACTTTTTATAGGATTTTTTGTAAGAATGTTCGCTGTTATTTTTAGTAAAGGATTTGGTTGGCACGATGATCATTTTTTGATCATTGAATCATCTCAAAGTTGGGTTGACGGTTATGACTATAATAACTGGCTTCCTTCTGACACTGATTCAACCAGGGTTCCTCAGGGACACTCACTATCTTACATCGGTATTCATTATTACATATTTAAATTTTTGAAACTGATAGGTATTGTTAATCCGCAAACAAAAATGATGTTTGTAAGACTGCTGCATGCGTTATGGTCGTTATTAATCATTAAGTACACATATAAAGTAACGGAACAATATTCAAATAAACGTGTTGCTTGGTATGCCGGTATTTTTGCTACACTTTATTGGTTTATGCCTTTTATGAGCGTTAGAAATCTGGTTGAATTTGTTTGTGTTCCTCCCATTCTCATTGCAGTTTATTTACTTCATAAAGACAAGATAAATACAAAAAATATTTTATTGGCCGGAATGTGGCTTGGACTGGCATTTTCGATAAGATTTCAAAGTGTTTTTATTAGCGCGGGAATAGGTTTGGCTTTAATATTCATGCGTACATCTGTAAAAAATATAGGGCTGCTTGCGTTTTCTTTTCTGGCAATTGTTGTTTTAACACAAGGTCTGGTAGATTATATTATCTGGAAAAAACCATTTGCTGAATTTATGTCTTATGTGCATTACAACCTTGATAATGCGAATGCCTATGGCGCAGATAACTGGCACATGTATTTTGATCTGATATTTGGTTTGCTTATTCCACCGCTTAGTTTTTTATTATTTGCGGGATATATTATCACTTGGAAAAAAATTCCTTTGATCTTTTGGCCTGTGTTTTTTTACCTGGCTTTTCATACTTATTTTCCTAATAAACAAGAACGTTTTATAATGACCATTCTTCCCTTAATTATCATTTCAGGAACTATCGGCATGTTTATGATCTACGAAAAACGGAAACAAAGTATAAAACCCGGACTTTTTAAATTCTGCAAAATTTTTGTTGTTGTGTTAAATTTAATTTTGTTGCCGGTGCTAACATTATCTTACAGCAAACGACACCGCGTTGAAACCATGACCTATCTTTACAATAAAAACGATTCGAATGCTTTTATGGTGGAGGACAGTAATAAAGAAAATGATTTTTTGATGCCGCCGTTATTTTATTACGGTAGATGGCTTTCGGTTTTAGGCATAAGTAAAACTTTTAATGCCGACAGTGCTTTATATTATTATAATAAACAGGAAGTTGCCAATCGCCCTGATTACGTTGTCTTTATGCAGGCTGAAAACATTCAGACGCGCGTAGATTCATTAAAGAAAAGATTTCCGGGGCTTACTTATGAAACCACTATCGAGCCAAGTTTAATTGATAAAACACTTTACTGGTTAAATCCGCTTAACGATAACCAAACGGCTTTCATTTATAAAATGAAATAATTCAGTTGGGTTTTTTCTCTAATCTTATTTCCAGATCATGTGGAGTT
>JAOQAF010000221.1 GCA_025963735.1 Bacteroidota bacterium | reverse complement strand
ATATTAATTTTTCCGGTAATTTAAGTTTCCTTCGCCTACTGCGCTTAAATGTTTGAGTAGTTCAGCTACTCTTTAAATAAACAAAAAAAAGCACCCTATAAAGGATGCTTTTTCTTAAAGTTTTTATTTTGTTTTAAAAGCAAAAGGTTAATCCAAGATATCCGGCATAAGTTCTGCGCGAAGCCTTAACGATTACATTATACGTGTCCGGACTGTTAGATGGATTGGATCCGCTGATATCTACAAATCCATAATATCCTCTGAATCCTAAATCCAAACGAAGTGTGTGAGCCTTATTAAGTGCAAATTCTAAACCCGCTCCATAAGCTGCCCCAACGTCGCCCTGTTTAACTGCAACAACTGCGTGTACCGTTTCTGTGCCCGCTGCAGTGCCACCAGATTTGATCGCTGATCCCACATTAAAACCAAATTGCGGACCAACCACAAAATTTAAATTAACAGGTAAGCGCTTATCAGTGTTAATAGACAGCATTACCGGAATATTCAAATAACTTATATCAACCTGACGGTCCAGGCCTTTGTCTTTATATTTTTGTGATGTTTGATTATAATTAATTTCTGCCTGAATACCAATGTGACGATCAAAATTAAATCCCATCATGATACCGTATCCCTGACTCATGCTCATTTCTCCTTCGATAACATCACCGCTGGAGTTTCTTACCGACAATGAAGAAAAAGTTGGCATATAACGAACCCCGAATTCTCCTCTTCTTAAATCTGGAGTATTGTCCTTTGGTGTTTCTGATGGCTGATCTACCGGCTGTGGTTGTGCTACTACGGTTTGAGTAGGTTGCACAGGCTTCCTGGTAGAAGTTGAATCGTGAATGGTTGTTGTTTCTTTAGTTGTTTCTTTTACCCTAACGGTATCTGTCTGAGACTGAGCCGTTGAGTAGAATAGTGCAGATATAGCTACTATTGCGGTTGTAATATTTTTTTTCATAATTTTAAGTTTAAGTTATTTTTAAAGTTAAAGGATCGTGCCATATGCCTGAATTAGTCAGGCAAGAGTCAATGATATCGTTAATATGGCATATTTAATAGTTTAGGTGTACAAGTTTTACCTTGGTTTTTTGCTAATCCGTTGAAAGGATCTTAAGAAATTTATTCTTTCTGTGGAACTTATGGTGTAACATAGTAATGACATCCACAGTTGTTATTATTAATAAGTATACTTTTCTCAATTCTGTTTAAAAGAATAATCTATGATTCTGATACTTTAAAGAATCAAAGAACAGTATACAGAGAAATGTTTAGGGAGGAGACAATCCTACAAATAAAAAGCGATAAAAAACAAAACATAGTTCCGTTTCTTATCGCTTTTTTTAATTTTTGGTTCAGTATGGCACTAAACCAACTGAGTTATTTATTTTCCAAGAACAATCTTTCTTGATTCAATTCCTTTACTCGTTTCAATAGATAAAAGATACACTCCCGGCTGATGGGCGCTTAAATCAATTATCTGTCCGTCGTTTGATTTGGAACTATCAAAAGCTCCTGAATAAACCGTTTGGCCTAAAGCATTTGTTAATCTAACGTTAGAAGAAATATTATTAATTGTAGTTATGCGTATTAAACCATCTGATGATGGATTTGGATATACTTTCAGGTTATCAGCTGAAGCGTAGTGTTCATTGAATCCGGCAACCAACGTACCGTTAGCGCTCATTTTTACAAACATCACTTTTTGCCCTGGTGTAAAACTTTTTGAATGTCCGATAGCAATGTAACCATAATCCCATTCTTTTGCACGGTAACAATGTTCGTGGTCAGGACCACCAAATTGTCTGGTCCATGTTGAATCACCTGCGCCGTCTAATTTTAATAACCACATTTGAGGATTAACCCATCCAAAGCTCCTGCTTATTGCACCTACAAAATAACCTCCATCCGCAGTTTTACAAATTGACTTTGGCGTATCCTTTAAAGTAGAACCGTATACTTTATTCCAAATGGTTGTACCCATAGCATCTGTTTTAATAATACGAACATCTATATCCTGATTGGCTGTACTATCGCGAACCGCGAAAGTAAAAGAGCCGTCGTTGTTTTCTAAAATAGAAACAGCCTCATCCGATAATGGAGTACCATAAGTATTTGTCCAGGTAGGTACACCTGTGGGATCTGTTTTAACAACATAAGTATCACCGTTAGATCCGAAACTATACGTTTGTCCACCAATGATAAATCCTCCATCCTGACACTGTTTCACCGAATTGCCATATTCTTTATCTACCCCGCCGTAATATTTGGTCCACAAAACTGCGCCGGCCAGATCAATCTTCATCAAAAACGCGTCATGTGAAGGAGTATTCGCATTCATTGTTCCAACAATGGCGTAATTACCATCTGCGGTTGGAACAATTTCACGTCCTTCATCATTTCCAAAACTTCCATATGTTTTTTGCCAAAGTAAAGTTCCTGCCGGATCAATCTTAATAAGATATACATCGTAATCGCCACCACCAAAACTTTGTGAGTATCCGATAATAAAATAATTTCCATCGCTGGTTGCACACATGTTGTAAGAATATTCCGGTTTATTGCCACCATAAGCCTTTTCCCATAATAAATTCCCCATGTTGTCTGTTTTCATTACATACAAATCGCAATCTGTTTGATTGGAAGTGTTTGTATAACCGGTTAAGAGATATCCTCCGTCGGCAGTGGGCATTATATCCCTTGAAGTTTTATCAAACGTGGTAGGATATGTCTTTGAAAAGACAATGGCCTGGCTATGCATAATAAAAGGTATATATTGCAGTGCCAGTATGAATAATACCTTACTTACGATTGATTTTCTTTTTTTCATAAAGCGATTTTTAATTTAAATAAAACTGTCCGGTTCTTTTTTAAACCGGACAGTTTCTTTTTTAGTGTTGAATAATTATTTTTTTCTTAGAAAGAATCTGATCATCTCCTTTTACCTCGGCGAAATAAATGCCATCCGGTTGAGAAGCTAAATCAACTGTTACGTGAGAAATTGTTTTATAAACTTTATTTTCCACTACTTGCCCCAATGTATTATAAACACTCACTTCCACCTGATGCCCGGTAAAACGCGTAAGATCTAAAACCACAACCCCTTTTGAAGGATTAGGATACATGGATATAACTTCATTGATGCTGTTTTCGCGAACTCCTACCGGAGTAGCGTTTAATTTAGTGATAAACACATCAGTTCTTTTATATGGTGACACATTATATGTACCAAACATACCGCCATTTAAAGTAGACCCTGTTGCATATACATTACCGCTTGCTTCAGCGCTTACTGCGTTTCCAGATTCATAACCTAATGTTTCAAGAGAATCGGCCGGACCACCAACCGTTGATGTCCATAAATATGTTCCTGCATTGTTAAGCGCTGAAATAAAGATATCAGAACTGTCGGCAGCGTTTACTGTTTGTCCACCAAACACTGCACCTGTTCCACCAAATTGCCCGGTAATAAAAATATCGGTACCATTTGTTGTAA
>JAOQAF010000186.1 GCA_025963735.1 Bacteroidota bacterium | reverse complement strand
TAATTTTAAAACCAACAGTTATGCCGAAGTAAAAAATCTTGTTTTTAAAGCAAAGGCAGGACAGGATGTAGAGTTTGATAAAACAGCGGCGCCATTTAAATTAATCTTATATCCGCCGAATAAACCTAAAATTGAATTAGTAAAAGATGCGGGCTATGGACAAAATGTAACGGTTGACGGCCACGCGCCTGACCCTGCCATGTGGTGGATAGATAATGATAATTTTGTGTTTGCATATTTTAATAAAGAAAATACCGAACTGAGTTTTAATAAAATAAATGCAGGATCAAAGAGCAGTGCAATAATTGGCAAGGTTACAATTAAACCGGAATTACAACCCGCTAAAATTGAAAGAATAAATCTGAAGCAAACCGTTATGTATTATGGAAGCAAGCAGATTTTGATTGATCTTGGTTCAAACACCGTTACCGATCAGTTGTTTAGTTTTCCTTCAAATGGTTTTAGCTATGAATGTAAATTAAATTCATACGGACATGTTGTAAAGTTAAATGAAAAGGAAATAGGTAAATTTCATTTTCAGGGAAAAAATTTCAAGACGGAAAATAATATCGCTGCTTTGGTTAAAGAGTTAATAGTTGGGGAAGATAGTTACCAGCAGGGAATTAGTGTATGGAATCAGGGCAAGCCGGGTTGGGAGTCGGTTGATTCTGAAGATGTGCTTACATTGGTGGGTTGGATAAAAGAGTAAAGAAAAGTCCGGAATAATTCTTCTAAACATTCATTTTACTTTCACCATTCTTTTTCATTCATCATAGACAAAATTATCAGGCCGCATTAAATTGCTATCCTTGGTGCTGAAGGCACTACTCATACATATCTAAATGCTTTTTATAAAAATTTCTTAAGCTTTATCCGCAAAAAATGCTTATATTTGAATATGAACAAAGAGATTATTATAAAAGTTAGCAAGCCCGAAGGTGATACAGAGATCCAATCATTTAAACAATTCAGAACCGACCTTAAAGCATTGTTAAAAGGCGGTAAAATTAAAGTGGTTGAAAAGTTCAGGGATTTTACTTTTACTATTACCGAGTGTACAACGGACGAGGAGCAAAGAGTGGCTACTTTTGTAAAAGAAAATAAAACAGTAGAGTTTATGTCTTAGGACATTAACCCTGTATCAGTCTCTCCTACATTTATTTAAGGTTATATTAATATTTTATTAATCCAAAACCTTATCCTTCATATATTTTCTCCATTTTTCTAAAACTGCCTGCATATCATCAGGAATTTCACTGTCAAAAAATAATTTTTCTTTACTGATAGGGTGTGTTATTCCAAGGGTTTTGGCATGTAATGCCTGGCGGGGTAAAAGATCAAAGCAATTTTGAACAAACTGTTTGTATTTAGCGCTGTTAATTCCTTTTAAAATAATATCGCCGCCATATTCCTGGTCATTAAATAAAGGATGACCAATGGATTTAAAGTGAACCCTTATCTGGTGGGTTCTTCCTGTTTCAAGTTTACATTCAATAAAAGTGATGTAACCAAAGCGCTCAAGTACTTTATAATGGGTTACAGCGTGTTTACCATGCTCGCTTCCTTCCGGAAAAACATCCATGGCTTTTCTGTTTTTTAAATTCCTGCCAACATTTCCTACAATAGTACCGGTGTCGTTTTTCAAATCCCCCCAAACAATGGCCACATATTTACGATCCATGGTGCGGTCAAAAAAGTCTTTGGCAAGACGGGTCATTGCCAGTTCAGTTTTGGCAATTATTATAATGCCCGAAGTGTTTTTATCAATGCGGTGAACAAGACCCGGCCTTTCCATGTACACATCGTTATTCAGTTTGGTGCGCATGGTTGGCAAATTCTGAAAATGATAGGCCAGGGCGTTTACTAACGTTCCGCGGTAGTTACCGTAGCCGGGATGAACAACCATGCCAGGTTCTTTATTTACGATTAAAAGATAATCGTCTTCATAGGTGATGTTAACCGGAATGTTTTCAGGCACCACTTCCACATCGCGTGGCGGAACAGTAAGTACAATGCTGATCTCATCAAAAGGTTTGATCTTGTAACTTGATTTAACGGGTTTACCGTTTACCCTTACAAATCCCGCGTCGCAGGCATTCTGAATTTTTGTACGGGTGCTGTTTGAAATGCGGGTAAGAATGTATTTGTCTATCCGCAAACTATACTGGCCTTTGTCTACAACAATATTATGATGTTCATAAAGACCATGATTTTCATCCGTGCCCTGATCTTCAACTTCTTCAAATTCTTCCATAATAGAGGCGTTCATTAATGAGTAAGACTCTTAATGCTGAATAATGATCTTAACACGTTGTGTAAAATCATCTGTATTAATTTCTAAAAAATAAATGCCGGTATTGAGTTCAGAAGTATTTAAACTATTCACATTGGCAGTTAAAGCGCCTTGCAAAACCAACTGTCCCAAAGAATTAATTAGGCGGTAATTACTTTTTTTATAATCTTTTATTTCTAAAGTAAAATGTTCGTTTGAAGGATTAGGATATACATTTACAAAATCTGAAGTCTTGCCATCATGTTTCACAAGGCCAACAGGAGGTGTTATTTTTTTTCCGAATACCGGCCTTATCATCAATGATCCGTAAACGCCTGACTGTG
>JAOQAF010000143.1 GCA_025963735.1 Bacteroidota bacterium | reverse complement strand
GCGTAACTCTTAATCCGAATCGGAATTTTTTATCAAATTCTTTATCCTTCGCAGTAGCCGGTTCCTGAGCATTTACTGCAGCACTGAAAATTAATGCAGATGTTATGGTGTATAAAAACTTTTTCATCATCAATTTTTTAAAGGTTATTTTTACAAATATAAATATTTACCCTATGATGCAAAGAGTTATTATTAGTTTAATTTCAATTTTATTTTTTAGCTCTTGTCAACCCGATAAACTGGATATAGACATCTCGGAAATCAACATTCCACAACTTAAGTGCCAGCGCCTTGAAAAGGATCTTTTTTTAATAAACGAAGTCAATTTTGACGCGGTAAATCAATCAATAAAAACGCGTTATGGTTCTTTTTATGAACATTATCTTTCAAGTTTTTTGGTCAGGGGAGGAACTCGCGATACCCTGTATAAACGTACTTTGCTGCAATTTACACATGACGAGGATGTTAGAGCGTGTTATAACCAGGTTAAAAAAACCTATGATGAAACAAGTGTGCAACAGCTTCTCACCAATACCAACGATTGCCTCAAGAGGTTTAATTATCATTTTCCGAAAAGAAAACTGCCAACCAGGCTTGTAACCTGCCTTACCGGCTGGAATTACGCCGCGGCGTACACCGATACAGCCCTTGTAGTGGGCCTGGATATGTATCTTGGTGATACCAGCGTATTTTATCAAATGCTTCATTTGCCTCAATACCGCACACATTATATGAATTCAGCATCCATACTCCCGGATCTTGTTCGCGGCTGGCTCATTACCGAATTTGATAATTCCGATCCAACTACCACTCTTTTAAATTACACAGTGTTTTACGGTAAAATTTATTATGCCGCCAAAGCCTTGTTACCAAACACTCCTGACTCGCTATTATTAAGTTATACCAGTCAGCAAATGAATTATTGCCGTGAAAACGAAAAAAACCTGTGGGGATATTTTGCAGAAAAAAACCGGCTGTACGATAACAACATGAAGCTGGTTCAGGAATTAACCACCGAAGGGCCTTTTACATCCGCTATCAGCAAGGAATGCCCCCCGCGAATAGCCATGTGGGTTGGACTGCAAATAGTTAAGAGTTACATGAAAAATAATGACGTTACCCTTAATGATTTAATGACTGAAAAAAATGCCGCCAAAATTTTAAACAAAAGCAAATACCGGCCCTGATGTTAGTTAATGCTAATAAAATTTTTAAATCAGGGTTCGGAGATACTGATATTAATATGGATATTTAATTAAAATAACATACTCTGTTTTCAAAAAAATTCACGCATGAAAAAAAATCAATTCGTTTTAACCGCTGTTTTATTTTTAGCACTTTGCTTTTCTAAACTGACCGCGCAAACAGTTTATATTACTGATGCAGGAAAAAAATATCACGCTAAAAACTGCAGCCTGGTAAAAACCGGTAAAAAAGGCATTGAGCTTTCTGAGGCAAAAAAATCAGGTTACGAACCTTGTAAAATTTGTAAAGCCGAAGACATCAGGCCTGAGGCTGATAAAACCAAGGCTGAGCCAAAAGACAAACCAAAAAAAACAGCTAAGTAACATATGAACTTGTCACTGATTGTTGTTTTTCTTTTTCCAGTCGTTTTAGTTTCACAAAATGAATTCGATAAATACGGACCCATGGGCAGTGAGGTTTATACCGACCTTAAAACCGCTGTAGGTATTGAAAAAAAAATTTATAAACTGGATCTAAGTTTTAAAAAACTGGAACCAAAATTATACGATAAACTTTATAAGTTAAGCGATCTTCAGGCACTTAAACTTAGCACCAATGAAGTAACCCAATACCCTAAGAATTTTGACGCCTTAACCAATCTTATTTATTTCGCCTCATTTAATAATCAGCTTACTACATTTCCTCCCAACCTGAAGCCTTTTTTTAATTTACATTATATAGAACTGCAGCATACAAAAATTGACAGCATTCCTGCGCAGATCGCTTACCTAAACAAGCTTCAAACGCTTAAGTTTGGCAACACCGATGACACTTTAAAATTCCCGATAACGTTTCATTACCTTAAAAAGTTAAGCGAGGTAAGCATTGAGAATTGCATTTTAGACAGTCTGCCTAAACAGTTGTTTAATTTACCCATGCTTAATTATCTTTATCTTTCCAATACAAATACCCATTATCTGAGTCGCCATTTTGAAAGGCTGCCAAACCTGGAGGTTTTGATTATTGAAAACAATCCGCTTAAAACAATTCCTTTCGATATTTACAAAGCCAAAAAACTCCGGTTTCTTTCTTTACGAGGTAACAATATTGAAAAAATTCCGGATAGCATATCACAATTGGAAAATCTGACCTTATTAGATCTGCGTGGAAACCCTGTAAGTATGGATGAAATTGAGAAACTTAAAATACTTCTTCCTGGTTGCGAAATTAAATTCTAACCTTTTGTCCTAATTTTAGTTTTGACGTTGGCTTTAAGCCATTCTTTTTACACAATGATTTAACTGTAGTGTGATTACGTTTTGCAATTGTTCCTAAAGTATCGCCTTTTCTGATTTTATAAATCCCTTTGTGAGCTTTTGAACCTTTAACATTTTTGCCTGATTTACGGTCAGCTCTTGCCATTCCCACGTCTCTTTTGTGACGCGAGTGTAAAGCTCTGAGATCATATTTATGCTCAACATCAGACTTTCTTAATGTAAAGGTGTTTGATTTTAATTCGCCTTTAGCATAGTCCACAAAATCTTCAGTATCTAAAGCCTGGCCCAGATAACGCATTTCAAAATGTAAATGACTTCCAAAAGACCTTCCTGTATTACCACCTAACCCAATGGCAGAACCCGCAGTTACAGTTTGTCCGGGCTCAACCATTATTTTTGAAAGATGCCCGTAAACGGTTTCAAGTCCGTTACCATGTCGAACAATAACACAGTTTCCGTAACCTGAACAATATTTAGCCATGCGCACCATTCCATCAAAAGCGGTTACAACCGAATCGCCGGTTTCAAGGTCAATGTCGGTACCATAATGCGGACGGTATTTGCGCCATCCGAATTCACTGGTAATGCCACCTTTAAACGGCATTGAAAATCCGCAATCTGCAATCTGAGTAAGCGTTATAATAACACTGTCCCCTTTAAATGCATCATAAAAATGGTAAGGATGTGCCGAAGAAGTATCCCAACTCGCATATAAATCATGACTTGGAAAAAGAATCTGGGTGGTATCTAAAACTTCATCGTTTTCAGTAACCGCATCGGTATTAATTACCTGTCGGGTTGTATCGTCACGCTTAATTTTAGCTTTTTTATCGTCGTCTGGACGCTTATTCCTGTCATCAGCAGAAGAAAAGGGAGTGGCTCCGGTTGTTAAATAACCGATGCAACTGATTGATAATATGAAAATTAACTTTTTCATCCCTTTTTTTAAGTGTTGCAAAGATTGTCTTTTTTTGGAATAAAGCAAACCCGTGGATCATTTTAAGATCCAAAGTTATTAACATAACCCTTTTTTTTAAAGATTTTTGGTAAATTATCAGAACAGTTTGTTCTTTTCTTATTTATTTAACGCACTAAAAAGAAAAAGGTTACAAAGCTGATAATCTTTCTAGTATTGAAATGACAGATTTTTATCCGGATTAGTAACCTTTGAACTTTGCGTATTACCATTTACTTCACAATGCACCAGGTTGATCTGTGATTTTATATTCTCATAAAGAAATGAATTTTCCATTTCAATTTTTTTAGGAACAGCGCATTTCTCATATTCGAAATACATCCAGATGGCTTCTGACTCATGTTCAAAGCCAAGGAATGCAGCCTTCATCGGCTTGCCGTTAATTTTTAATTTTAAATGATTTTTTAAATAATCTCCTACAATATTGTTCAAAGAAGTTTTATCTTTTCCATTTATAAGATCAACCTGAACCTTGTAGATTTTTTTTAGCGCGTCTTCCAAATCGTTAGTAAACAACTTGGCCGAGCCCTGGAGGCTTTTCTCCTTCGGATTATATTTAAGATCGGTTATCCCAAGATAAAAAGGATGTTTAATTCCAAAAGAAAAAAACAAAAAGGATATAAGTAACACTTTTATAATTCTCATCAAGATTAGAAAAAACAATAATGAAATTCAAAGGTAATAAAAAAGTATCCGCATCTTCGTCTCCTTACTATTTTCACCCTTTTAGGGTTAACAAGCCTCTGAACTATTTTAAGTAATTTAGCCATCACAAAACAACACTTATGATTCTTACAACATCAATTTTTAAAAGTTGCACAAAAGCATTTACGTTTATACTTTTATTTTTTTCTGCTTTTACTTTTTCGCAAAATATCCAAAATAATCCGCAGGCAAATCATGGAAACAAATTTGAACAATTAGGCACCATTTTACCTTCGCCTAACGAATACCGCACGGCTTCAGGCGCGCCCGGTAATAAATACTGGCAACAACGGGCAGATTACGATATTGATGTTACGCTTGATGAAAAAAATCTTACCATTATCGGAAGCGAACTTGTGACGTATTATAATAATTCGCCTGATGTTTTAAATTACTTATGGTTACAGCTTGATGAGAATCAGCACGACCCAAATTCATTTATACAAACCATTGATGAAACAAAATTGAATGAGCCTTTTACTGATCAGAATTTAAAAAATCTGAAAGCAAAGGAAAACCTTGCTGGTCTGGGTGATAAGATTGACGCCATTACCGATGAAACGGGAAAGGTTTTAAAATTCACAATTAATGAAACCATGCTGCGTATTGATCTTCCTAAACCTCTTGTTTCTAAAGGAAAAGTTAAGTTTAAAATCAAATGGCACTATAAAATGATCAACCGCATTGAATATGGTGGCCGCGGCGGATACGAATATTTTCCCGAAGACGGAAATCATTTATTTACCCTTTCGCAATGGTACCCAAGAATGTGTGTTTACAGCGATTTCCAGGGATGGCAGAATAAACAGTTTACAGGAAGAGGTGAATTTGCATTGGCTTTCGGTAATTTTAAAGTGAAGATGACAGTACCTTCAGATCATCTGGTATGTTCAACAGGCGAATGCCAGAATTACCAACAGGTACTTAGTCCGGCGCAATTCGCAAGATGGCAGAAAGCACAAACAGCTACTGAACCTGTTGAAATAGGTTTACTGGCCGACGCAGTGGCAGCAGAAAAAACCAAAGCCACCGGAACAAAAACATGGGTGTTTAAAGCCGACAGCGTTCGCGATTTTGCATGGGGAAGCTCCCGGAAATATTGCTGGGATGCAATGCCCACCTTTGTTGAAGGAAAAAAAATAATGTGCATGAGCTTTTATGGCAAAGAAGCTTATGGTTTATACCGAAAGTATTCAACTAAAGTGATAGCCCACACTATAAAAACCTATTCCAAATATACTATTCCATACCCCTACCCTGTTGCGCAAAGTATTGAAGCTGCTAACGGAATGGAATACCCAATGATCTGCTTTAATTTCGGACGTACAGAAAAAGACGGAACATATACAGAAGGATCGAAAAACGGGATGATACTGGTGATCATTCACGAAGTGGGTCATAATTTTTTCCCCATGATCATTAACAGCGATGAACGCCAGTGGACATGGATGGATGAAGGATTGAATACCTTTATGCAATTTATCACCGAGCAGGAATGGGATTATAATTATCCTTCTCAAAGAGGGCCTGCTCATAAAATGGTCGACTATTTCCGTTTACCAAAAAATCAACTGGAACCCATTATGGTTAACAGCGAAAATATAAATAATTTTGGCGCGAATGCATATGGCAAGCCGGCTACCGCATTAACCGTGCTTCGTGAAACTGTTATGGGCAGGGAGTTATTTGATTTCGCGTTTAAACAATATTGTACACGATGGGCATTTAAACATCCCGAGCCCGCCGATTTTTTCAGAAGTATGGAAGACGCAAGCGCTGTAGACCTTGACTGGTTCTGGAGAGGCTGGTTTTACGATACAGATCCGGTTGATATTTCAATTGATACGGTTAAAGCGTTTACTTTGGTGAAGGGAGAAAAAGTAAAAATTCAAATGGATACCGTTTACTCCTATTTAAAACAACCCAAAGGTTTTGAGTTTATTACTCAGATAAGAAACAAACAAAGCGGTTTAAAGCCTATGGTTGATATTGATACTACACTGAGGGATTTTTACTATCACTATAAACCAAATCCTGCATACGTGAAGGAAGTAAAGAACCGCTATGATGGAATGGAACAAATTTCTGATTCTGCTTTCGCGAAACAAAATGGAAATTATTTGTATGAAATTAAATTTTCAAATAAAGGAGGTTGCGTAATGCCCGTAATTATTCAGTTTAACTACAGTGACGGAAGCAGCGAGATTGAACGATTGCACGTATATATCTGGAGAAAAAATGAAAAGGAAATTACACGAACCTTTTTGAAAAATAAAAAAGTAGTCTCCATTTTGCTTGACCCTTATAAAGAAACCGCGGATATTAATGAAAAAAACAATGCATGGAATTTAAAAGCAGAACCGGGGAAGTTCGAATTGTTTAAAGCCAAAACCGGCGCTACCCGCGGACAAAGCGCTGGCGGCAACCCAATGCAGAAAGCTGCGGGGGGAAAATAAAGAATCAGCCGCAATAAAAGTATGTTTAACTTTTATAAATACTTCACTCGTTCAACCTAACATGTATCCGTCATTGCAAGCGATAGCGAAGTAATCTGCCAAATAAGAATGAGATTGCTTCGTCATTCCTCATCGTAATGACCAGCCAATCGACATTTTACCTTCCGCTTGACTTCCCTGGTTTCATGCGATGGCGCATCAATCTGCAATATAAGATGAGATTGCTTCGTCGTTCCTTTCGCAATGACTAGCTTCCCGCAATGCATGAGAATTGATCAAATAAGAATTTTTAAATGAACTTTTTCTTTCACTTCCTGCTTAAAAAAAATCATTCCGAAATAAAAAGCATCAATACTTAATGTAACGTGTGCATCATTTTTTATTTCGTGCCAGGCCCTTGTCATTCCATGGCTCCAGTATATATCGTCAAAAATAAAAACAGAATCGTTCGTTCGTTTTGGAAGGGCCGACCGAAAATACTGTAAAGTTGATTCATAGGTATGATTACCATCTACATAAAAAACATCCACTTTATTTATTTGATTTAATAACACAGGAAGTTCATCGTCAAATTTACCATTCATAAGGGTTACGTTTTTTACTTTCGCCTCATTAATCAATTGCGAAGAGAAATCAAAAAGTTCCCTGCTTCCTTCAATACTGTATAGCCTCGCTTTTTTATTAGCCATGGCCAGATAGAGCGTGTTTAAACCAAGCGAAGTGCCCAGTTCAATTATGGTGCCAGCATAAAAAAAATTAATTAATTTATAAATTATTTGCGATTGCTTTTGAGTGCTTATTCCTGATTTAGCAATCTCAGTAACAGACCTTCTTTTTTGAGGCATAGTTTTAGAACCGGCGCCAAAATCTTCAATATTTAAAATGGTTTTGTTTTTCTTTAGTGCACTTCTGATTTCTTCCAACTGTTCAAAATCATAAAACGCGCTGTTATTATAAAATATTTCTTCGCATAATTTGTAAACAAAAGGCGAGTGAACATTATGTCCCTTTCGTGTAGCGGTGAGCCAATGCCTTATAAAATTTTTTATCTGATGAAAGTTAATTGGCATTGCAGACACAATATAAAATTTTTTCAATCTTTGTTGTTTTATAGTCAGGCAGATTTTCTTTTTGCATGAAATATAAATTTAATGTTGCCAGTTTTTTTTCGGGATGTTCACTGTTCCATTTTCGCAAAATATATTTACCAAACTGAGGCCTCAAAAAGGTCATGTCATTTCTTTGCATGTTTTCGGCAAGTTTTCGCCATCTGTCTGTTTTATACATGCTTACTACATGTTCAGGTTTACTGTAATCTACATAATCGCTGTTAAGTCTAAGGTCCCATTGGCGGCCTAAAGAGTCCATGCCATGGTAAACGAGCCAGCCATCCTTTTTTAATACACCGGGTGAAAACATTCCCCACATCTGATCCATTCTCAGCGTATTGAAAGGAATCAATATTTCGGAGCGCAAATTATAATTAAACCATTTTACGGTACTTAAATTGATTATTACATTCATTACAATTATTATTACCATAAATAAATTAACGAAGGCTTTACTTTTTTCCCGGGTTGGTTTAAGTTGTTTGTTTACCCTTGTATGATAAAGAATAGAAAATACAGGTGCTTTTCTTTTAAAAACAAAGGAGGGCAAGAGGCCTAGAGCTGTAACAATATTAATGGCAAAAAATAAACCCACATATAAAGTAAGTCCAATGCCCAAATGTAAAATGCAAATTAAAATGAAAGCCGTTAATCTTAAATAACCTTTCCGCGAAGGCAATAAAATAAGAAGAGGAAGAATTATTTCGGCTCCATAAAAAAAATGAGTCAGCACTTTCATTAAATCGGGATGAGCGTATAACCAATCGCCCATGCCCGGGAGACGAAGCTGATCAAGGCTTAAAGCATAATAAACAGCGCTTCCTTCTTCTCTCCACTCAGAACTTTCTTTTAAATTAACTGTAAAAAAATAAACTGAAGCTATCAACATCAGGAAGCCCATATTAGGAAGGTAGCCCAGGGATTTTACACTGCCGTTATTTTTAGAGTCAACTGAATAAAACGCATTCCAGGGTAAAAACAAACCCCAGAACAAAACCAGCCGAAGCAGATCATCGCCCGCCTGTAGCACAAATAAATTACGGTTGTGTAACGAAATATATAGCAGCCAGACCATGAGATTAGCCAGTCTGGTTTTGTATCCTACCAGCAAAAAAAACGCGAAAACAAAATGAATAACAAATAAACTTAGTGCCCATCCATAAGAGCCGTTAAGTTCATGAACAGACCAATATCCAAATTTCCAGCCAAAATTATGAATGAGATGAACGGGCCAGATTCCGTTGTTGGTATAATGAGCAGTTAAGTCACCTGCTCTGATTATAAGGTCAGTAATTACAAGCAGTGCCACGCCCATCCGCATTAATGATAATGCACGGAGGTCGAGGGTATAACCTTTTAATATATGAACCAGTATTTTTTTAAAGCGCCACAATGCATTAAAGATAAAATTAATACCCTATGTTGAAACCCCTCTTTTCCATGCAAAATTAACAATCAGCGTTTAGTAAGTTCATTTTTTGCAGGCATTAGTAACCAATCTTTCTATTAGCTTTATAAGATAATTGAACAGAAGATGCGCCCTTTAATTTTAATTACCAATGATGACGGCATTTACGCGCCGGGGATTACTTTTTTAGCTAAAACAGCTTCTCAATTTGGTGACATTGTTGTTGTAGCGCCTGATAAAGCTCAAAGTGGAATGGGGCATGCTATTACTATCAATTCAACCATAAGAATACAAAAAACAAATTACCACAATGCTTCCATGGAATATGCCTGCAGCGGCACTCCGGTTGATTGCGTTAAAATGGCGGTTAACCATCTTCTGCAAAAAAAACCTGATCTCATTTTAAGCGGTATTAATCATGGCAGTAACAGTTCTATAAATGTTATTTACAGCGGAACAATGAGCGCGGCCGTAGAAGGAGCCCTGGAAGGCGCGCCCAGCATTGGCTTTAGTTTGTGTGATTATAGTATTGAAGCAGACTTTACACCCGCTGAAAAATTTCTTCAGCATATTATTTCGAATGCACTAAAAAATAAAATGCCCCAGGGCGTTTGTTTGAATGTAAATATTCCAAAGCTAAGAGCAGAAGATATAAAAGGAATTAAAGTGGTACGGCAAAGTAAAGCGAATTGGGTGGAACGTTTTGATGTAAGAAAAGACCCTTACGGACGTGACTACTTCTGGCTTACAGGAGAGTTTGTGAATTTTGAACCGGAAGCAACCGATACTGATGAGTGGGCGCTTAATAATGGTTACATATCTATTGTACCAACGCAAACTGATATGACTGCACACACACATTTAAACGCATTAAAAACTTTTGAATAATGAACTGGATTGAAAAACTTGATAATTTTTGGAAAGGGCTCGCGATAGGATTGGTCTTTCCAATGATCGTTTTCTTTTTTTACTGGATGTTTACCCAGCACCAACTCAGCTTCCCAAAAGGTTTTTTGCGGTATCTGATGAACGGTCATTTACTAAGCAACGTTATAAAAATATGCGGTCTCGGAAATTTATTATTGTTTTATTTCGGATTAACAAAAAAGATTGACAAGTTCAGTAAAGGAATAATTGTGAGTTTACTTATTTATGTGGCCCTGGTGGCATATGTTACTTATTTTTTTGAACCCGATCTTTCCTGAAACATTTGAAATATTACTTCATAGCCGGTGAGCCAAGTGGCGACCTTCATGCAAGCAACACCATGCGGGAGTTGATGAGGCTTGACGCTAAAGCAGAGTTTGCTTTTACCGGCGGTGACCTGATGGAAGAGCTTACCAAAAAAAAAGCAGCCATA
>JAOQAF010000137.1 GCA_025963735.1 Bacteroidota bacterium | reverse complement strand
AACAGTTGTGCCGAGCGCAAAGTCCGCTAACTTTACCATGAACAGAAAAGCCATTCGTGATCTTGCCTCAAAAGAACTAGGTTTACGTACCGCCAACTATTTATATGCAACAACACTTGAAGAATTTGAATCAGCAGTTTCAAAAATAGGAATCCCCTGTGTGGTAAAACCGTTAATGAGCAGCAGCGGAAAGGGTCAGAGCATCATTAAAGAAAAAAATGAAATTGAAAAAAGCTGGAATTACGCTATGGAAGGTTCACGTGGCGATTACAAGGAAATTATAGTTGAAGAATTTATAAAGTTTAGTTCTGAAATTACTCTATTAACGGTAACACAAAAAAACGGACCGACATTATTTTGCCCGCCAATCGGACACAGGCAGGAGCGTGGAGACTATCAGGAGAGCTGGCAGCCTTGCGCTATCAGCGATAATGATCTTAAGGAGGCGCAGGAGATGAGCGCAAAAGTTACCGCAGCCCTTACAGGTTTTGGAATCTGGGGAGTGGAATTTTTTCTAACAGATAAAGGAATTTATTTCAGCGAGTTATCGCCGAGGCCACATGATACCGGCATGGTAACGCTTGCAGGAACTCAAAATTTAAACGAGTTTGAATTACACGCAAGAGCAATTTTGGGATTGCCGATTCCGAAAATAGAATTGCTCAGGTGCGGGGCTTCAGCAGTTGTTTTAGCATCTAAGGAGGGTGGAAAACCTGACTATAAAGGAATAGAATCTATATTATTAAACGATAATACAGACGTTAAAGTGTTTAATAAACCTGCCACCCGCGCTTACCGACGCATGGCCGTAGTTGTATGTAATGATGTTAACACAGCGGATGTTACTGCAGTAAAAGAAAAAGCGATTAAGCTTTCAAAACAATTAGAAATAATACACCATTGAAATATATAATTTTAATTTTTGTCTTTTCTTTTTTTGCCATGAATTCGCAGAACGGGGAGGCGTATATAATTCCGGAGTCTAGTATATTAAAAACTTTGAATAAAAATGATTCAATTATCTATTACCAATGTCATGTAGAAGAAGCCACTCAGCAGGTGTCTACAGTTTCGGGACAAACTTTTACAAGCAAACCTCAAAAATATTCTATTACTGAAAAATACATTATTGCAAAAGACAGTAACGGTTACCGGGCCAGATATTTTATTTCTTCAATGATTGTGCTGCCTAACAGAAAATTTTCAGGATTAAAAATCAGGGAAAAACCCTATTGGAACTTTAAAAAAGAAAAGGAAAAGATTTTAACTGAAAAGGATTTGAGAATACTGGTAAGCCTTGAGAACAAAGGCAGGGAAACTACCGAATATGATTTTGTTATCAGCAAATACACAACTAATCAGCTTATCATTAAAAAGAAAAACAATTTTAAGCAATTGGTTATTGATGGAAATTATATTTTGTCAAAATTGTTATTTACACAATTTTGAATTGCGCTATAAAATCGTTGTTCTTTAAATTTTTACGGTTATAACTAATAGGTTTATTAGTTTCCTGGTCTATAACCTGCCCGCCGGCTTCCTCTACTATACATTGACCCGCCGCCGTATCCCATTCCATGGTTGTTCCATATCGCGGGTATTCGTGGGCCAGGCCTTCCGCCACCCAGCAAAACTTAATGCTGCTTCCGGTGTTTATGATATTAACTTTAGAATTCCGCAACTTGGCGCGCGTTATGCGTTCACTAACTTCTTTACTGAGGTGCGAACGGCTTGCTACAATCGTATAGTCTTGCGGATGTTTATTAAGTGGTAATTGTTTGGCGAACTTAATAAACCGTTCACCATCCGCTAAACCTGTTTCATTAAGAAGGGTAATCACATCATGCTGGTCCACTTTAAAACTGCCGGAGCCTTTGGAGGCGAAATACAAATGTTTAAATACGGGAGAATAAATAACACCTAAAACAGGCTGATTATTTTCAATTAAAGCTATGTTAACCGTAAACTCTCCGTTACGTTTAATAAATTCTTTGGTGCCATCAAGCGGATCAACCACCCAGAGACGTTTCCAGTTACGTCTTTCCTCATAAGCAAAATGTTCATCTTCTTCACTCAGCACCGGAATTTTAGTAACAGCCAGATCGCTGATAATAGAATCGCTGGCTGCTTTATCTGCATTGGTTACCGGGGTGTTATCCGATTTTATTTCAACTTTAAATTCCGTGTTGTAAATGGTAAGAATTTTATCTCCAGCTTTCAATGCGGCTGTAATGGCAAGTAATAAAAGCTCACGATATTCCATTTTATTTTACCGTTTCAATTTCATAGCCTTTGTTTTTCCACTCGCCGAAACCTTTTTCAAGATTAATTACTTCTTTAAAACCCTTCTTCTGCATGAATGCAGCACACTCTTCACTTCTGCCGCCGCCTGCGCAATAAATGAGATACGTTTTATTTTTATCTAGCCTTTCAATTGTTTGTTCAGAATCTATAGCGAGAAAATCTATTTGCAGGGCGCCCTTAATTTTTCCTTTTGCCTTTATTTCATCGGTTGTACGGAGATCTATCAGAACCCCCTTTTTTAAGTCGATTTGATTTTTGAAATCTGCCGCATTTAGATTAGATATTTTTTGTGAGTACAATGAGAACCCACTTATAAATAAAAACAGGAAGATTATTTTTTTCATTTTATTATTGTACTAAAAGATAGTGCGCCTCTACTTTAAGAGTTTGATTGCTTGAATTGGAAAAGGGACTTCCACCTGTTTCAATAACCATTTCTTTGTTGCGCAACTCCATAATATGATAGGTAAATTCGCTGCTAAGTTTATTAAAAATATGGCCATCGGTGTAGCCGGAACTTGTGCCTTCAATTACAAATACTATTTCTTCTTTCTTTTTCGTATTACCGTTGCCTCCGGTAAAATTCCAATGTCCTGTGGCAACAAGATTTTTGCCACCGTAATTTTCACTCATTTCAAAAGACCCGTCTTTTTTGAATTTAAGCGTGAGCAGGTAAGCTGCTTTATAAAATAGGCTACATTTCCGCTTTCAGTTTGGTTTATAATGGATGTGGACCCATCGAACTGATGAGCCTGGTTAAACGATGAGGCTCCGGGTTGCTCAATTGTAAAGGAGGCATTGCCGCTTTTCATCCGCCACTCTCCTACAACTCTTGCTTTTCTGGTTCTAAAAGAAATAGCAGGATCATCCGGGCCCTTTTTACAGGTTGTAAAAATAAGAGAGCTGATAAAAATAAGAAGTAAGGTTGAAAGGCTTTTCATGTGCCTGCAAATGTAAGCAAAGCCAGTAAATAAAGTCGCCCCCCGTTAGTTAATTTTCTTTTTTAATTCGCACATGTAAAAACCATCATACCCTTCGGATGGCATAATAGAAGCATCTTTAATAAATTCAAAACCGTGATCAATGTCCAGAAATTTGTTTACCTGTTCTTTATTCTCCGAAGGTAAAATGCTGCAGGTGCTGTAAATTAGGCTTCCGCCGGCTTTAACCATTACACAATATTCTTTTAGTATTTTCTGTTGCAATGCTTTCGTTTTTTCTATTACCTCGGGTGAGAGCTTCCACTTGGCATCCGGATTTCTTTTAATAACACCCAAACCGCTGCATGGAACATCTAACAACACCTTGTCGGCTTTGCTTTCATATTTACTTATGCTTGTAGCATCAGCCGTCATGCATTCAATATTAAAAGCTCCGGCTCTTTTAGCGCGTTTTTTAAGTTCTTCGAGTTTCCAGTCCTCCACATCCATGCTTATAATTTTCCCTTTATTATTCATAAGGGCAGCCAGATGAAGCGATTTTCCACCGGCACCGGCGCATGCGTCAATTACCAACTCGTTTGGTTTTGGATCAACAAACTCACTTATTTTTTGCGAACCTGTATCCTGCACCTCAAACCATCCTTCTTTAAACAAAGGATTTTGAAAAATATTTTCTCGCTTCACAAGCTCCACCGTGTTTTTCATTCCTTCTACTTCATTCACTAAAATATTCTGTGCTTTGAAAGCCTCGATAAATTTTTGCTTGTTCGTTTTTAGGGTGTTAATCCTCAATACAACATTGGCAAGACGGTTCATTGTTAATGCTTCTTTTTCCCAAACTTCTTTTCCCAGCTCCTTTGTTCCTAATTCCCATAACCAATCAGGATAAGATTCATATACGGGTAAATTATTTTTTAAACGCTCTTTCGCTTTTTTTATAAAATCCGCATCCACATGCTGAAATTCCTGCCACTCCGGAATTTCTATATCTTTTATTACCAACCAAACGGCTGTAATAAACCAAAAGTTTTTTTGTGATTGCGCAAGCTCAGAATACAACCTGAAATTTCTTACAATATCATATACAGCTTCCGCAATAAAACGCCTGTCGCGGCTGCCCCACTGAGCATTTTGCTTGAACAATCTTTCGAGTGCCTTATCAGCATACCTGCCTTTTAAAAATATTTCCTGAAGCGTTTCGGCAACGGCATTAACAAGGTTCTTGTAAAGTTTCATAATTGTAAAAAGAGAATTTTATTTTACCACTTGCACATAACCCTTAAGGTTACGTTTTTTTATGCCATCAACGCGTGGCTCGTAAACGTCGCAAATATAAAACAAGGTTCCTTCACTAACGGTTTTGCCGCTTTGAATGCTGGCGCCGTTCCATTTAAAATAAGGGTCTTTGGTTTGATATACTAAATTGCCCCAACGGTCGTAAACATACATGTCAATCTGTTTTATCTGCCTCACTTTAATGGCCTGGAAGAAATCATTAACGCCATCATTGTTTAATGTTATAATATTTGGCAATTCAAAAACAGGACAATTATCCACGCAGTAATCAGGGCTCAGCGCGCTTATATTCCCGCTTGAGTCAACGGCCTGTATAGCAAAGCAACTATTAATAAGTTCAAGGCCATCAAAAGTGTAACTGGTATTTGAAGGAGTAGTGATGGTTGCTATCTGAACATACTCTTCATCCATTGTTTCCTTCTTAAATAATAAATATTTTACAACGTCATCACTGCACGACAGGGTTACATTGTTCCATTGAACATTTACATAACCTGTCGGACAATCGGCAGTAATTAAAATAGTAGGTGTGCACGGTGCAGTGAGGTCAAGAGCGGTTGCGCACACTTCCTGCGAATTGTTAAGCAAGGGTTTAAAGATACTGGTATCGGAATATTTCCCTTCGCTTAAAATTTTATAACAATAGGTTGCACGGTTCACCACATTAACAGTATCTCTGTAGGAAGTAAGGGAAGTAGTGGCGATAGCGGTGAAGGTAGGGCTGCCCGGATTTTTTCTGAATACGGTATACTTATAATTATTCCATGGAGTGGTGGATGTCCATGTAAGCATGATGTTTCTGTCTCCCGGATTTGCGCTTAAGAAAACAGATGTTGCCTTTTGAGAAGAACCAATGGTAACGGTTCCCGCTATAAACTCTACACTGTACTGTTGATCAGTTAAAATAGTATTTACATTCAGATGAACATAATCCGTATCCAGTTGATATAGAAAGTTTTTTGTTGAATTAAAAATGGTGGTAAAAGTACCAACCGAGCCGGCCCTGTATTTTAAATTAAACTGGTAAGGGCCCGGAAAGGCCACAGTATCAAAGTTGCCGTTAGTTTTTAAAGGCCGTGCCCATCTTATATAAACAGAACCAGTAGCCGCGGTGGATAAAATATCATCATTTAAAAGTACAGGCACATCTCTTTTTAAACGTGCGCAAACCTGACTGCTGGCGTAGCTTTGTGAGCCATCGTTATATACAGCTACTACCAGGTAACTATAATCCTGGCCAACCACCAAACCGTTACCCGCATTATTATCTATAAATGAATTGATAGAAGGAGTTGTCTGACCAAGAAAGGTATAACCGGAAAGAGAGTTAACGCCGGGTGAGCAAGGATTGTAAACAAAAGGGGAGCAATCGTTTTTCCTGTAAATTTTATAAGAAATTAAGGGGTTGTTAGGCGGGTTACAGCTAGAAAAAGCCCAGGTAACTTTTATTGTTGAACCAATTGGTGTAGCCGAAACATTTTTTACCGATGGAGGAACAACCTTAATGTTGAAGTTGGTAAAATAAACAAGTTTTGGCGGCGTGGTTTGATCTTCGGCTTTAAATATGCAAATGTAAGGTTGCTGTCGTATATGATCGCACGAGGTTTGCCATGTGAATCCTGTAGTGTATGAAGCTGTTCCACTGGTTTGTGTAAGGGCTGCAGTTGGAGCTGTGGCGTTAAAAGCACCGCCTGATCCGATAATAGTTACCACATCGTTATCAGGATCATTAACAGTGATTGTTTGATTTATGAGGCTCCCGGCTTCTACACAAATTTCGGCAGGTACAATAATATCAGGTGAATTAGTGTTCGGGCACGGCCTTACCACAACCTGCATATCACGCAACACATAACCCACCAGTTTATATATGCCGCTTGTATTTTTGCGCCACTCGTATGTTTTAAACGCAAGATTAAACTCTCCCTGTGTTTGAGGTGTACACCAGGTTAAGGTGCCGCTTATAGCGTCAATGCCATATACCCCTCCCGGACCGGCAGGAGGAAAAAAATAACCCGGAACAACTTGTCCGCCTTCGCCGCGTGATTGAGTAATTTCAAAACTAAGGCTGTCTCCATCAGGATCGAAAGCTGCCGGGTTATGATAAAAACATTTGCCAACGCATGCGCGATCTGTAGGATCCATGCCAAATTCAGGTGATGAGTTGGCGCCCGTAAAGCTATTAATGATTAATAAAGATTCAATGTAAAAAGGCTGGTTAACGGAATTGGGAATGTTTTGCACGCCCTGGTTACGGTTGGGATCAAAGGATCGCACTAAATAGTTCCCCGGGCCTGAGTAGGTATGGTTTATAGTATAAATGTTCTTTTTTACCTTGTAATTATTTTGAACATCATTAATAATAAGAACGCCGCAGAAAGAGCCTCCGCCGCAATTACACGAACTACTTCCATTAATGCGATGAGCAATTCCTTTAGTACCGTCGCCAAAATCAAGGGTATCTTCACAACGATCGGCAATGTTATTTCCATCATCGGTATAGGTTATTATTGTAAAGGAATAATTATAAACCTGCACAGTAATTCCGCCAACAGTTTGAATAAAAGGGGCTATGCGTTTATATAAAATTTCTCCGGCACGGTTATGCGTCGCATAGCCAATGAAGGAAAAGAACAACAGGCAGCCTAATAGTATTTTTTTCACAACAAAATCTCCTTATAAAGTTAGTCCATTTAACGTAAATGGCAAAAGAATATTGGGTTAATATTAGACTTCTTTAAACCCGGCGCTGTATTTAAGCCATTTTAACATCTTAGTAAAAAACTATGCCTCATACAAATTACACCGTGTTTTTTTAATAGGAAATAATGTATACAGATTTTTGTTTTATCTTTTAACAAGTCAATTAAAAAACCTTGATCAATTAGCATTAATCGTTAATAAACAAGTACCGGTACCTCTTTTTTGTGAAGAAACAGGCGGGAAGAAATAATTGGTCGCATTTATGGATTTGCTACACATATTTGTATTAATTTTGATCCCTGTTAATTAATCCTCCTAAATGGGAAATCATTCCGACCATTTTAATAAAGTCACTCTTGGCAGCTTACTGGTAACACTGGGTATTATTTACGGCGACATTGGAACGTCTCCTCTGTACGTTATGAAAGCGATTGTGGATGACAAACCCATTGACGCCACTGTAATTATAGGTGCCATGTCGCTTGTATTCTGGACCATCACCTTACAAACAACCATTAAATATGTAATTTTTACTTTAAAAGCCGATAATAAAGGAGAGGGCGGAATTTTTGCTTTGTATACTTTAATTAAAAAGGCAAAAAGAAAATGGTTAATTTTCCCGGCAATCATTGGTGGTTGCTGTATCCTGGGAGAAGGCATTATTACACCACCCATTTCTGTGGCTTCGGCCGTTGAGGGTTTGCGCATGTTGCCGGCTTTTGCCCACATTCAAACAGTACCAATAGTAATAGCTATTATAACCGGGTTATTTTTTATTCAACAGTTCGGAACAAAATTTATCGGCAAGTTTTTTGGACCTATCATGCTTGTTTATTTTGTGATGCTTGGAGTATTTGGCATCGTTGGGCTAAGTCATGACCTCACTGTTTTAAAAGCGCTTAACCCTTATTACGGCTTGAATCTTCTCATTAATCACCCGGGAGCGTTTTGGTTACTCGGCGCAATATTTCTTTGTACAACGGGTGCCGAGGCGTTATATTCCGACATGGGTCATTGCGGAAGAAAAAATATTCGCGTAAGCTGGATCTTTGTAAAGTCGATGCTTGTTTTGAATTACATGGGGCAAACAGCGTGGCTTGTGGCGCATGACGGAGAAAAACTAAACGGCCTGATTCCCTTTTTTACAATAATGCCTGAATGGTTTATTCCTGCGGGTGTGGCCATTGCAACAATTGCAGCGGTGGTAGCTTCACAGGCGTTGATCAGTGGTTCATTCACACTGATAAATGAAGCGATGCGTTTAAATTTCTGGCCTAAAGTAAAAATAAAATATCCAACCGATCTTAAAGGACAAATGTACATTCCTTCCATCAACTGGTTATTGTTTGCCGGTTGTGTTTTCATAGTTTTATTTTTCCGCGAATCAAAAGGAATGGAAGCTGCTTATGGTTTAACAATTATCTTAGGAATGATAATGTCATCCCGGCTTCTTGCATTTTTTATGCAGTTGAAAAAATACCCTAAAGTTTTTTTATATCTTTTTATAGCCGTTTATATAGTGGTGGAGGGTTCGTTTTTAATTGCAAATCTTGAGAAATTTCCAAAAGGTGGTTATATAACCTTAATTATCGCCATGTTTTTGGCCGTAGTAATGGCCAGCTGGTACATTGCCAAATTAATCCGCCAGCGTTATGTTGATCTCGTGCCTCTTGAAAACTACAAGCAAATGCTGGTAGATCTTAGTAAAGATACTTCCATTCAAAAATACGCAACGCATCTGGTGTATATGACCAGCGCTAATAATCCATTAATGATAGAAGCCAAAATTATTTATTCTATCTTACAAAAGCGTCCAAAAAAGGCTGATATATATTGGTTTGTTCACGTGGATGTTTTGGATGAGCCTTACCGGATGGATTATAAAGTAATTCATATTGCCGAGGAAGATATTATCCGTGTAGATTTCAGGCTTGGATTCAGGGTTGCACCGAAAGTAAATTTATTGTTTAGAAAGGTAGTGGAAGATCTGGTGAAGAATAAGGAAGTGGATATTACAAGCCGTTACGAATCTCTTAATAAAAACAATATCATTGGTGATTTTAAATTTGTGGTGATCGAGAAATTTCTTTCTTATGAGAATGATGATTTACCTTTATTTGACAAGCTTATTTTAAATACTTATTTCCTGCTTAAGCGCTTTAGTTTAAGTGAAGCCAAAGCATTTGGGCTTGACAGCAGTTCTGTTAAAGTAGAAAAATTTCCAATGGTTATAAGTCCTGCCAAAGAAATCAGGTTGAAGCGGATAGATTAAAAGTTTAAGAACTAGTTTTTAAGCTCCGACATCCTGAAATAGCCTCAAGATTTTTCTGAAAATTAAAATTAATGTTTAAAATGCCGTACGCCTGTCATTACCATGCTTACGCCGTTTGTGTTACAATACTCAATGCTGTCTTTGTCTTTTATTGAACCGCCTGGCTGTATGACGGCTGTAATGCCAGCTTTATGAGCAATTTCAACACAATCAGGGAAAGGAAAAAAAGCGTCGCTTGCCATTACGGCACCTTTTAAATCAAAGCCAAAATTGTTTGCTTTTGTGATCGCCTGAACTAAAGCGTCAACCCGTGAAGTTTGTCCGGTGCCGCTTGACAGTAACTGACCGTTTTTGGCAAATACAATTGTATTAGATTTTGTATGCTTCACTAGTTTGTTGGCGAACAACAAATCTTTTACTTCTGAAGGGGTTGGAGTCTTTGTAGTTACAGGTTTTAAATCTGCTTCGGTTTCAGATTTAAAATCCTTATCCTGTTCAATAACGCCGTTTAATAAGGTGCGGAAAGATTTAGGGCTTAACGTTACTTTGTTTTGAATTAAAATAATGCGGTTAGGTTTTGATTTTAAAACGGAGAGAGCATCATCATCATATGCAGGGGCAATTACCACTTCGCAAAATAATTTATTCACTTCTGTAGCGGTAGCAAGATCAATAGTTTTATTTGCGATTAAAATTCCTCCGAAAGCTGATACCGGATCTCCCGCCAGTGCATCTGTGTAAGCCTGGTGGATAGTGCTTCTTGAGGCTACACCGCAAGCGTTATTATGTTTTAAAATAGCAAAAGTTGGTTCGGTAAAATCAGCCATTAAGGAAACAGCGGCATCCACATCCAGTAAATTATTATACGATAATTCTTTACCGTTAAGTTTGGTAAACATTTTATTCAGATCGCCATAAAAAACACCTTGCTGATGAGGATTCTCGCCGTAGCGCAATACCTGGGCCTGCTGAATGCTTTGTTTAAATTGTGGAATGTTTTCAGTGGTATTAAAATAATTAAAAATAGCGCTGTCGTAATGCGAAGAAGTTGCAAATGCTTTAGCCGCGAAACGTTTTCGGTCGGGTAAGTCTGAACTTCCGTTTTTGTTTTCTAATAATGAAAGAAGTTCGGTGTAATCATGTCGCGAAGAAACAATAACAACATCGTTAAAGTTTTTTGCTGCAGCCCGTATCAATGAAATACCTCCAATGTCAATTTTCTCTATAATATCTTCTTCTTTAGCGCCTCCTGCCAGGGTTTCCTCAAAAGGATACAGATCAACAATCACCAGATCAATATCCGGAATGTGATGCTGTTCTTTTTCCTTTTTATCCGATTCATTATCGCGTCGGTTTAAGATGCCGCCGAAAATAGCCGGATGTAAGGTTTTTACGCGTCCACCAAAAATTTCAGGATAAGATGTTACGGAATCCACCGCGGTTACAGGGATTCCGAGTTTTTCAATAAACGATAATGTTCCGCCGGTGCTGTATAATTTTACATTGAGGCCGTGTAATTTTTTTATGATCGGCTCAAGATTATCTTTGTAATACACAGAAATCAGGGCGCTTTTAATGGTTTTTGAATTGCTCATTTTTATAACAAAGGGTAAAGATAGTTTAAGATTTAATAAAAAGTCGGGCTGTTACTTCTTTGTGTATTAAATTTCAAATTGGTAATTTTCTTGAATGGAATACGGAAAAGTAGAAGAGAAACTTTTAGACACACTTGATCTTTCTCTTCCCAAGGATCATAAACAAACAACTTCAGTTCTTGCCCGGCAAAAAACAGCGAAGCAAAATGTTCATGTTGGTTTAGCCAAGTGGGGTATTCCGCAATGGGTGGGAAAGCTGTATCCTAAAAAAACTAAGGCCGCTAACTTTTTGGAAGAATACGCAAAGCAGTTTAATTGCATTGAGTTTAACGCTATTTTTTATAAGTTGCCCGACAGAAAGCAGGTGCAGGACTGGAAAAGTAAAGTGGGTAAAGATTTTAAATTTTGTCCGAAGTTTCACGAAGCCATTACGCATCGGAAAAGATTAAAAGATGTGCGGAATGAACTTGATCAGTTTCTTGAAATGGCGCATGAACTAGGTAATAATCTCGGCCCGGTTTTTTTAATGCCGCATCCGCAGATGGGCGAAAAACATTTGGAAACCATTGAAAGCTTTCTGGAAATGGTGCCAAAAGAAATTGATCTTTTTGTGGAGTTTCGGCATAAAGATTTTATGGTTGGTTCTGTAACGGAAGAAATTTATCCATGGATGGAAAAAAAGAAAGTGGGATCTGTAATAACAGATACGGCGGGTGTTAGAGAGGGATTGAACATGCGGTTAACAACTCCCGAAGCATTTATTCGTTTTGTTGGGAACAGTTTGCATAAAAGCGATTATACCCGGATTGATGACTGGGTGAAACGCATTAAAAAATGGAACGAGAAAGGCATTAAAGAAACTTATTTTTTCATGCACATGCATGATGAGCGTTATTCACCGGAACTGAGTAAATATCTGATCGAACAACTCAACAAAAAATGCGGCACTTCTATAAAAGTACCTACGTTTTATAACGATAACACTCTCTTTTAACCGTTTGTTATTTTTATTTTCTCATTACTTAGCTCCTCTTTATTAAGCGTAGTTAACCGGTAAGCGTATTCCACTTCAATGTAAATAAAATCAAATTCTTCCACTACTTTGCCTGTTAAACGGTAACAGCCCGGCCCGCGCAGAGGATATGCCCTTACAGAAGGTGGGAAATGAACCGTGTCTATCCAGTACCCGTCCTTGTCTAAAAAAGTCCCGAAATACATTCGTTCGCCTTTACTGGTTGAGGTGTGTTTTGTAGTAACCAGATAAGCCGCAATTTCAACTGTTTTACCAATATAGCTGCGAAGATCTTTTGCAAGCAGGTTATTTTTCAGCTCATCTTTTAATAATTTAAATGGCGGGCAAAGTGCAAAGCCCAGGAGTTCTATTTCATCAAAGGCATCGTCTACCCACGAATCTTCTAGCTTGGGCAGAGTATATTCATGCGGCTTTACATCAAATAATTCCTCGTTGTGTTTATTTTTTTTCAAAGGGTTTACAAGCATGTGCACCTCCCACATTAATTCTTTTTTATTTTTTCCCGTAAACGCGAAGGCCCCAATTTTAATAAGCAACCGAATTTGTTCTATGGAAATGCGAACGCGTTTTACAAAATCATAAAGGTTAAGATAAGCTCCGTGTTGCCCTCTTTCGTTTGTCAGGAGCCGGATTGTGGAGCTTTCAAGTTCGCCTATCATGCTCAGGCCCAGGTAGAGGTCTTTGCCGCTTATGCGTGATAATGCGGGACTGTTATTTACGCAGGGCGCAATGATGTTGGCGCCGTGCATGCGCGCTTCGTGTACATACAATTCGGTACGGTAAAAACCCCCGCCGTTATTTAGCGTGGCTACCATGTATTCAAGAGGGTAATAAGCCTTTAAATAAAGCGCCTGATAACTCTCTACAGCATAACTAGCCGAATGTCCTTTTGAAAATGCGAAGTTGGCAAAACTCTCAATTTGGATCCAGATGTTGTTGATCGTATCAAAGGCGTACCCTTTTTTATAACAATTATTAAAAAACTTTTCTTTTACTTTATGAAACTCATTACGTTGTTTAAACTTCCAGCTCATGCCCCGGCGCAGGTAATCGGCTTCGGCTAGCGTAAGATCGGCAAAAATATGCGCGATTTTAATTACGTCTTCCTGATAAACCATAACGCCATAAGTTTCTTTTAAAATTTCATAAAGTTCGGGAAGAGCCCGCTCAGCTTCTTCGCGTTTATCTTTATTACGGTAGCGTAAAATGTATTCGCGCATCATACCGCTTTTTGAAACGCCCGGACGTATGATAGAACTCGCGGCCACAAGCCTTAAGTAATCATCGGCCTGCAGCTTAGCTAGGAGCATACGCATAGCGGGCGATTCAATATAAAAACAACCAATACATTTACCAACACTCAGAAGTTGTTTTACTTTTTCATCGCTTGTGAATTTTTTAATATCGTGAATATCTATTTCTACATTCTGATTTTGTTTGATCAGTTCAACGGCGTCTTTAATTTTACCAAGGCCGCGTTGACTAAGAATATCAAATTTAAATAAACCGATATCCTCGGCTTCAAGCATGCTGAATTGGGTGGTGGGATATCCTTTGGGTGGCATGAAGGTAGCACTGTATGCCGTGATTGGTTCCTGTGAAATTAAAATACCGCTGGAGTGAATACTTAAATGACTTGGAAAACCGTGAATCAACCTGCTGTATTTTATAACCAGTTTAGCAACCTGGTCGGCCTCTTCAGGATTTTTAATATTCTGAAGCTTATCAATTTCAGGCGCCGGTAATCCAAAAACTTTTCCAAGCTCCCGTATAACGGAATCATGTTTAAAGGTGGCATAGGTTGCAAGCAGCGCCACCTTTTTATTTTCTTTACCTGATTTATCTTTTCCAAAGGTATCGAAGATGTAACGTGTCATATCATCCCGGTCGTTCCATGAAAAATCAATATCAAAATCGGGAGCGTTGGATCTGAATTCATTTATAAAACGCTCAAAATACAGATCAAGCTCTATGGGATCTACGTCAGTAATTCTTAACAGGTAGGCTACAAGGCTGTTGGCGCCGCTTCCGCGCCCTACGTAATAATAATTTTTGTGTTGCGCATATTTAATTATATCCCAATTAATTAAAAAGTAAGAGGCGAAGTTCATTTTTTCAATTACCGCCAGCTCTTTGTTCATGCGCTCAATGGCACTTTGAGGAACAACTTTATAACGGTACGCTAATCCCAAGGCGCATTGTGTTCGCAGCAACTCCATGTCGCTGGCCGTAGAATCAGTGAAGTGGTGCCTGTTCTTATGTTGAAGTTTACCAAAAGTAAATTCAACCCTGCAATCATTTAAAATACGTTCTGTGTTTTTTATCGCTTCAGGATATGATGAAAAAAGGCTGTATAATTTTTCCTTTTCAAGCATTACTTGGTCTGATGTTGCCTGATCGTGCGATGGGAGCTTACTTAGAAGCGTATTGGTGTCAATGGCTCTTAATAAGCGATGAGCGTTAAAGTGCTTTTTTTGAATAAATGTAGCGCTCTGCATGACCACCATTTTGTGACGCGAATATTTTGCTGCCGAAAAAGGCACATTAGGAAGTTCTTTTGCTGATACGCCAATGAATTCATTTTCGCGGAGCACCCAGCCTCTATACTTGCTGAACGGATAAATAATGTATGCCTGTTTAAATTCGGGGGCTTCTTCAAATTTAGTATGTGTGTGTAAATGTTGCGAGAGGTGCTCATTGAGTTCTTTAAAGCCATCATTGTTGCGCGCAATTCCTACGTATTGTTGTTCAATTCCATTTCTGAAATCTATGCCGGGAATTACTTTTAAATTGAATTGCGGCTCTGTGCCCGACGTTAGTCGCAGTGCGTCGAGAATGGCTGAGGTATTGTTGATGTCTGAAATGACCAAAGTATCATAACCTTTTTGTTGGGTTTCATTAAACAGTTGTTCTACGGAAAGTGTCCCGTAGCAAAAACTATAATAGGTATGGCAATTGAGAAGCATTGGTGAGTGTTATGCTGAGCGGAATTGATGAATTTTTTATTTTTTTGTTTTACACTAGTCACGCTTCGACTACACTGAGGGTGACTTTTGATTTTATTTGTTACTACTTTCAATACGGGGTGACGTTTCCGAGAAGCTTTTTTATTTTCATCATGCTGAGCGGAGCCGAAGCATTGTTGTATGTGCTCGTTCGATTATGTGATACTTCGGATACGCCATACTTCGACATCGCCATACAAAGACTACGCTCAGTATGACGTAAGATGGTGGAGGTTCACGAGATAAATTAAACTACCCCAAACTAATAATCAGCCATAAT
>JAOQAF010000123.1 GCA_025963735.1 Bacteroidota bacterium | reverse complement strand
GCTATTCTAAGTTTCATTATCGTATCAACTGATTCAATTCCACTTTCCGAAATTTTAAGAAACCGCGCCGGAATTTTATCACTTAGGTATAACGATTGGTTTACATCAATTTTTAAAGTTTTTAAGTCACGGTTATTTACCCCAACTATATTTACTTTATCATTTAGCTTGGTTATTTCATCTTCGGCATGAATCTCAAGCAGAACTTCCATCCCAAGAGAATGCGCCAGGGTGGTAAACTCATTTATTTGTTGTTTTGTAAGAATAGCCGCAATCAATAAAATGGCGTCGGCCCCAATGGATTTTGCTTCAATGATCTGGTATTCATCAATTGTAAAATCTTTACGCAAAATAGGACAGAAATTAAATTTCCGTGCCGTTTTTAAATCTTCAGAAGAACCTTTAAAAAAAGTATCGTCAGTTAAAACAGACAAAGCGCTTGCTCCGGCCTGCATATAACCAATGGAGGTCCGCTCCACATTAACATATTTATTAATATATCCTTTTGATGGTGAATGGCGTTTAATTTCCGCGATAATACCATTCTTATCTTTACGTGCTATATAAGTACTAAGTGATACCGGAGCCGTTCCAAAATAAAGCGAGCGCTCTAAAAGACTGACAGGATAAAGACTTTTTCGTTCTTCAACTTCCTTTATTTTTTGCTGAACTATTTTTTCGAGTGTGTTCATGAAATTAATTTATTAAATAATTGTAATGCTTTTTTAGATTCTATTGTTTCAAAGGCAATTGCCAGGCATTCTGATATAGACTTTAAAGGTGAAAAACAATTCATGGCAAAAGCGGTATTAATTGCAACCACTTCCTTTTGAGCAACAGTGCAGGAATTAGCCAGTACATTCGAAAATATTTTTGCAGCCTCAGCTATTGTTTCTCCTCCAAATAATTCCTTTTGCGTCTTATAGCTCAATCCAAAATCATCAGGTTCAAAAAGTTTTTCTCCTTGTGATGAAAAATACTTGAAAGACGATGTTAAACTTACTTCATCATAACCATCAAGTGAATGAACAATGGAATATGCAGTTTGTGTTTGTTGAAGTACATAATTATAAAGACGCGCCACATCCAGATTATATACACCAATACTCTGAAATCTAACTTCGGCGGGATTAATAAGTGGTCCCATTAAATTAAAAAAAGTGCGCACGCCCATTTCTTTTCTGGATTTTGCCACCGTTTTTAAAGCCGGATGAAATAAAGGCGCATGAATAAAACAGATATTCATTTCATTGAGCTGATTATTTAAATATTCAGGATCTGAATTGAATTTATACCCCATGAAATTTAAAACATCCGAAGAACCCGATACCGATGTAGATCCAAAATTTCCATGTTTAGCAACAGGTATGCCAGAAGCCGCAAGTATAACAGCGGATATGGTGGAAATATTAAACGTATTTTTATGATCTCCCCCCGTTCCGCAAACATCAATCGCGTCACGATCGAGCTTCACCTTTACACTCAGGTCTAAAAGCGCTTTTCTAAAGCCGGTAAGTTCTTCCATACTTATACTGCGTTTAATAAAAAATGCCATTAACGCGGCCACTTGCGAATTATTCAAATTTTGTTCGGCAAGGGCAACAATTATTTTGTAAGATTCTTCCACCGTTAGCGGAAATCCGAATGCTACTTTTTCGAAAATGAGTTTCATGGCTTTACTAAATCAAATTAATTATGCATCCAGTTCTTAAGCATTTGCTCGCCGTATTCCGATAAAATAGATTCCGGGTGAAACTGAACACCCCCAACATCATAACTTTTATGACGTAAAGACATTATATTATTTTCATCATCCATGGATGTAATTAAAAGATCAGAAGACAAATTTTTAGAATTAACCACCCACGAATGATAGCGTCCTACATTAAATCGTTTTGGACAATTATTAAAAACCGTATGCTCACCCACTACATTCACCGGCGTTGCTACTCCATGGAAAACAGAGTCAAGGTTTTTTAATTCCGAGCCAAAAGCTTCGCCAATGGCCTGCATGCCTAAACATACACCTAATATTGATTTAGTTTTACAATACACTTTAATGAGGTCAGGCATAATTCCTGCATCAGCGGGTAAACCCGGGCCCGGCGACAATAAAATTTTAGAGTAATTATTTATTTCATCAATCGATATTTTATCATTTCGAACAACATCGAAGGGAATTTCACTAACCTTTTCAACCAAATGAACAAGATTATAAGTAAAGCTATCGTAGTTATCGAGGATAAGAAGTCTATTGTGAATATTATTTTTCATTTAGCTAAAGTTTTGTTTTTATCATTTTTGAACTTCGTATTCATATTTTCAGACCGATTAAATGTTTCAGCAATATCTAACGCTTTGCGTAAGGCCGCCAGTTTGTTTGTAATTTCAATTAGCTCACTTGTTTCATCAGAAGAGATAACTATTCCCGCCCCTGCCTGGTAGTATAAACAATTATTCTTTGCAAGAAAAGTTCTGATCATTATTGCGTGATTGATGGAATTATCATTCCCTATAAAACCCGCGCACCCACCATAAAATTCACGCGCATAGGGTTCGTATCCGCTAATGAGTTCAATTGCATTATACTTAGGTGCGCCTGAAAGAGTACCTGCGGGAAACGTGCCCAACAACAAATCAAAAGGCGCATTTAACACTTTAATATCGCCCCTGATCTTACTTACCAGATGAATTACATGAGAGTACAACTGAGGTTGTTTTAAAAATTCAGCATTTACCTTGGTACAAAATTTAGAAAGATCGTTACGAGCAAGATCAACCAGCATCATGTGTTCCGCATTTTCCTTCGGATCATTTAATAATTCATTCACTTTTTCAAGATCCTCCGCGGCATTACCTTTACGCTTGTATGTTCCTGCAATAGGATGAATTTCCGCTTTTCCATTTGTAGAAACGAGCTGAGCTTCAGGTGAAGATCCAAATAATCTGAAATCGCCAAGATCAAAATAAAAAAGGTAAGGCGAAGGATTGATATTTTTCAGAGCACGATAAACATTAAATTCATCACCTTTATACGCCTTGCGAAAACGACGAGATAAGACCAACTGAAAAACATCACCCAGTTTACAATGATTTTTTGCAGCTATTGCCATTTCTAAAAATTCATTTTCAGAAACGTCTGCCTTCTCATCTCCTGACTGTTCAAAGCCATAAGCAGGCGAAATACTGTACATGATCTGATTTTGAATTTGAATGGCTCTATCGCTTGCTTCACTTTCTGATTCGTGATGAGAAATTATAATAAGCGTATTTGTAATGTGATTGAATGCAAGAATAAGGGAATAAAAACTATAAATTAAAACAGGAATATCTACTTGTTTTGTGCTGTTAATTTTTATGTCGGGTTCAACTAATTGCACACTTTCAAATGAAGAATATCCGAAGATTCCGGCATAACACAAGGGCATCTCCTGCCTAGCCACTTCAAATGAATCTTTAAATTGAGTCAAAATTTGCGGTATGTTTATTCTTTCCTTATTAATATCCCTTTTACTAACCGTTAGTCTGGTTTTTATTTTAAGAACATTATTTTGAAGGGAAATAGTGCCAATGGGGTCTAAACAGATATAAGAATAATGGCCGTCGCGGGAATTATAGTCAGAACTCTCAAGCAATAGAGGAGACCAATACTTATCACGCAAAGCAAGATAGATGGCAACCGGCGTTTTGGTGTCGGCTAACAAAGAATGTATGTGGGTGTATAGTTTCATTATATATATAAAAAAGCCCGCTGTTTATGGAACAGCGGGCGTGTAATATGCCTGATTGGTATTTAAAATACTAGCTGCTCAACGATTAGTTGCGCACCACCAAAATTTATTAACCGTGTTAGTATTCATTTCTTGTAGCAAATATACATTCTTATTTGAAGTCTTCCAAAAAAAAACATTAACTGATTTAACATTTCTTTAAGAATATGCTTATATTCGGACGCTGACAAAGCCTAACAAAGATGGCGCCTGCAACAACTAAAGCTCTTATTAGCGATATAATACCGGCTCTCACCTATTTTAAGGATATTCCGTGTTTTTACTCCTTAACTTAGGGTAAACTTATCGCATCATTAATTGAATTACAGATGTTCCAACAAGAAGAATATAAAATTATTTCAGAACAAATTGATGGGAAAGAAGTGCATATTCGCGAGAATAGTCAATATAACAACATTCAGGCCGACCATGTGTGTATTTACGAAGGCGTCCGGGCCAGGCTTTTTGGACATGTTAAAACTCAGATCACAATAAAAAAAGGTGCAAAGCTTTTTATTCACGGTACAATTTCAGGAAATATAATTAATGAGGGCGGAAGAATCTATCATTTTGAAGTAGCTCCACAACCACCATCCGAAAAACGTTAGGATTCCCCAACATATTATAATCTTGCCCTGAACTTCCCCATGTGTGGAAGTTTTTTCGTTTTAGGGATATAATGAGAAGTATAACTAAAGGATCAATTGACCCTTCTGGCGATTTTATGACTTCACTTAACAAAATGAAGTGGGAATAAGCCTCTAAGGAGAATTTATTGCAATAGAGAAGTATCGGCGAGCCGAAAAGAACCTTTAAAGATTAGAAATCATGACAACTGAAAACTTAGAATGCAAAAAAAACGAAACACTATTAACCATTATTATCGTACTTATTACCACCACTTATTTTTATTTAACTAAGATTTAAATAAACAGGCGGTTACTTCCCGATACAAAAAGTAATTCGATATGACTCACATGAAGTTACGTAGAGAGAGGTACAAATAGGATACAATGTTTCTCCATCATTTGTTATTGTCAGAAGACAAAG
>JAOQAF010000113.1 GCA_025963735.1 Bacteroidota bacterium | reverse complement strand
AAAATAATGAACTGGAACCGGAGCGTGCCGCGATACTTATTGAACAAATAAAGAAAGAGGCGGCTATATTAATTGAAGACCTGAAATCTGAATACAGTAAATAAAGAAAATGAAAGAGCATGGTTTTACTATCGGTGTTATTGAGGATAACGAATGGTACAACAAACTATTGGTGCACACGCTTTCTTTGAATCCCGATTTTATTGTTAAAAGTTATTTGAATGCCGAATCATTTTTAAAAGATTCAGCACCACCTCCTGATCTTATTACACTTGATGTCAATCTTCCGGATATGGGCGGCGTGGAATTACTTACCAAACTTAAAGAAAAGTATCCCGCGCTGCATGTAATTATTATTTCAGAACAAGATCAGATTCAAACGGCTGTTGATCTTTTAAAGAATGGAGCCTACGATTATATAATTAAACAAAAGGATATTAAAACACGTCTGCACCAGGCTATTAACCGCATACGTACCAACAAGGAACTTGAGAATAAAATTATTGTCCTTGAAAAAGAGGTTAAAAATAAATATGATCTCAACAAAACAATTATAGGAACTAGTCTTCCTATTCAAAATGTTTTAAAACTGATTGAAAAAACTCTTGAAAATAATATAACGGTTGTTATTACCGGCGAAACCGGTACGGGGAAAGAAGTGGTTGCCAAAGCGATCCATTATAATTCTTTACGGCAAAATAAAAATTTTATTGCTGTTAATGTTGCGGCCATTCCTTCAGAACTAATAGAAAGTGAATTGTTCGGCCACGAGAAAGGATCTTTTACGGGAGCTAATAACCGCCGGATAGGCAAGTTTGAAGAGGCCAATGGCGGCACTTTGTTTTTAGATGAAATCGGAGAACTTGATTTATCGTTGCAGGCAAAAATATTAAGAGCGTTACAGGAAAAGGAAATAGTCCGGATAGGAAGCAACATACCGGTAAAATTTGATACACGCATTATTTGCGCTACACATAGAAATTTAAAAGAGGAAATTAAAGCCGGCAGATTCAGGGAAGATCTTTTTTACAGGTTAATGGGCTTTCCAATTGATTTGCCGCCACTCCGTGAGCGCGGACAGGATGTGTATATCCTGGCTAAGTATTTTATCAATCAATTTTGTAAAGAGAATAAAACCCCGGTAAAAGTATTAAGCGAGGAAGCTAAAAATAAACTGATGACTTATCATTATCCGGGCAATATCCGCGAACTAAAATCTATTATAGAATTCGCTATTGTTATTGGTGAAGGAAAAGAAATTACTGCCGAAGATATTTCCTTCATTTCCGATGAACTTAATCCTGATAATATAAATGTAGAATTAACGATGCGACAGTATGAATTAAAAATTCTGGCTTCATTTTTAAAAAAATATAATAACGATGTAAAAGTTGTGGCCGAGAAATTAGAACTCGGCCAGGCAACCGTTTACAGAATGATTAAAGAATTAAATCCCTCAGGTCACAGCGCATCCTAATCTCTGTTATTAAAAAGAGTTGGATTGTGATATCTTAAGAAAACCACAATGATGGCTAGAATGGTAAATACAGCGAAGAAAATAAGCCTGTAGATCATAGCCGATCTTTCTTCCTGCCTTTCTTCTACATCAATCATCGTTTTTCGCGCTATCAGTTTTATTTTTGAAAACGCAAGTTGATCTTTATGTACAAACGAAGCCCCTTTCTTAATCGCAGCGGTTACTATGTCTAATTTTTGCTGTGCCGATAGAATAACTACGTTGATGGCGTTATTAAAGGATTTGGTTTTTTCTAGTAAAGAGATCCCGTCTGTATCGCCTAAAGAATAGTCGATAATGGCGAGGTCGGGTTTTTTCTTTTCCAGAGCCTTCAAATAGTCGGCCCCATTACTAAACGTTTTTACTTTATAATGAAGTTTATTTAACGATTTTTCTATAACGCCCTTATAAAAAGAATCATCTTCTACTAAGTATATGTTGGGTGATAAGGTTTCCATGGCTCTTAATATTAATGGGTTAATACCCTTATAATTCAAAGCTCATGCCTCAACTTCCTCTGCTTAATTCATTGGCTTACTGTGGGTTAGAAGGCCAAATTAAACCAACGGAATTTGCTTTTATCAAATTGATTATATAATTATTAAAATGATTAGGTACGAAGCCTGGTGAGTAATCTGAATACGAGAATTACGCCGTAGAAAATAGAAATGAAAAAGATGGAGTCAACTATAAAGGTGCTATGTCCTCGGGCTCTGATAAATCCAGTGCTGATAATTATAAAGCTTACAAGAATTGCCAGGGCAATGGTTTTACCCGCCTGCTTAATGGTTTTGGCAAACATTTCCTGACTGTCTAATTTTATATCGTGAGTTAATTTTCCGCTTTTTATACTGAATAATATATCACTTATTTCATCAGGCAGGGTTTTTCCAAGATGAATGTATTTTTTAATGGATTTAAGTATGGCTTTCCCCATACGTGGTATAGCGTATTGTTTCATAACAAGAGCCTTGGCATACGGGCGGATCAATTTTGTAATGGAAATATCAGGATCAAGGTTCATTCCCACTTTTTCAATGGTGGCGATGGATTTGATGAGAAGAAAAATACTTCCCGG
>JAOQAF010000055.1 GCA_025963735.1 Bacteroidota bacterium | reverse complement strand
ATTTTTGTATTCATACTCTTTTAATAAAATTTTAATTTCCAGTTTTAGTCTAACAACTTCAAGACTATCGGTGCCATCATAAAACCCACGGATATGTCCTTCTTTATCAACCAGTGCGAAATTTTGAGTATGGATAAAGTCTTCCTCTCCGCCATTTCCTTCCTCCGCATTAAGCAAATATCCTTTTCGCGCAAGTTCATATAGCTTTTTTTTATCGCCGGTTAAAAATTTCCAGCGATTATCTTTTACACCATGCGCGTTGGCGTAATCCTTTAAAACAGCTACACTGTCATATTCCGGATCCACCGTGTGTGAAAGGATCCATAGATCAGGCTCAGTTTTAAATTCTTTATAAACACTTTCTAAATTATGATTCATAACCGGACAAATACTTTTACAGGTTGTAAAAAAGTATTCAGCCACATAAATTTTGGATGCAACGGTTTGCTTGTTAACCCTTTCATTATTCTGATCTGTAAATTCAAAATCAGGAATGGTATGATAAGTGGTGTCATTTATCTTTAACGCGTTTTTAGGCCCGAAATAAGCCAGGTGCCTTACCGGTGCGTTTTCTTTTTTTGAAATAAAATACCAGGCCAGAAAACCCAGAGGAATTAGAATTAGCAGCCAATAATAATTAAATTTGTTAATCATCAATGTAAAGGTAAATACTATAATTCATAACAATGGCAATATTTATTAATAAAACGGCAAAGCAACCTGAACTTGGTTTTGGCCAGAAAAATTATAATAAGGCCGTAAGGTTTATTAATCCGGATGGTAGTGTAAATATAAAGCGCACCGGGCTTAGAGGCCTGAAGAATCTTGATATTTATCATTGGCTTACAACTATTTCTTTTGTAAAACTTATACTGGTAATATTAGCCGGTTATACGGTAACCAATTTACTTTTCGCTTTTATTTATTACATGATTGGAGCCAATCATTTTGGTGGGTTAGAAACTACAAGTGAAGGCAATAAGTTTATGTCGCTATTCTTTTTCAGTGCGCAAACCTTAACAACGGTGGGTTACGGACATGTATTTCCTCAGGGTTTTGCTGCAAGCGCTGCTTCAGCCATTGAATCTTTACTGGGCTTACTGGGCTTTGCACTCGCTACCGGTATTCTTTACGGTCGTTTTTCCAGGCCGCAAGCCGATCTTCTTTACAGTAAAAATGCTCTTATAGCGCCTTATCAGGATATTACAGGGTTAATGTTTCGTATCACTAATAAGGTGCAGTATGAATTAATTGAAACGGAAGCTAACGTAACTATTTCTTACAATAATTCTGAAACAAACAAACGCGAATTTGCACAGTTAAAACTTGAAATAAATCGTATTAATTTTTTAGCATTAAGCTGGACGATTGTTCATCCTATTGATGATGAAAGCCCAATTAAAGGCTGGTCCGTAGAAGAGTTCATGAAACGCGACGCGGAAATTATGATTTTAGTAAAAGCAATAAATGATACGTTTTCGCAAACTGTATATTCACGCTATTCTTTTAAAGCGAATGAAATTGTGGAAAAAGCAAAATTTAAACCTTTAAAACAGGAAGCGGATAAAAATGGCAGGGTTGTTATTTCCGTTACCGATATTCACAAATATGAGGTGCTTAATTAAGTAAGCCGTTTCGAAATTACTTTACTAACATTGCCAAATACCCTACCGGGTGAGGATTTGCGCCAGTCAAAATCATCAAGTTCTCCGCCAAAAATAAAATAATAATCGAGATGAGAATGTTTAAATTCTTTAAGAACATGCTCTCTGAAATTAAGAAGCGCTATCCAGCCATCCTCGCCATTATCCTCAAACCATTCTTCATAATAACTGTCGTCGCTGTGATGAAAGTTGAGGACATTTTCACCAATTAAAATATATTTGTTTATTCCGCAAAAATTAAGCTCGTCAATAATATCACGTTTTAAAAGCATGATGTCGTTGGTAATGGCATCGTTCCACTCCCCTATTAATTCAATTATTGCGTATTTTTCAGTATAGTCAACAAAAAGAATTTTAATATAAAGTGTGCTGCTGCCTATATCGTCCCATTGCGGATGCAGGTAATAGTTATAAATGGTGTTGCTGTATTCAAACTCGCTGTATTCACGGCCATAGAAAGGAGACTGCTCGTCTTCTGAGGCAATATACAGGTGTCTCCAGTTATAAAAAGGCTCTATGGTATGCACATGATAAAGGTACTATTTATAAAATAAAATTTGCCTTTAATTTAGGATAAACGTGCACTTTCAGATAGGTTTTTACAATTGTTATGTTTATAAAAGGAATGTGTAAACAGAGGTATTTTTTTTATAATCGTTATATTTGTTTTCCTAATGAAAACCGTTATTACCAGTACAGATAAATCGCTGTTAAACATACAGGAATTAAAACGGTATGGCGGTTTATTCAGGTACTTATCTCTTCGCGATGTTTCGGTGCGTTACAAACAAACAAAAATGGGCTTTGCCTGGAGTATTATCAGGCCTGTGATTAATATTTTTATTTTTGGTATTTTGAGATATCTGGTAGACCGATCTTCAGGCTTTGTAGAAAGCTTTGTGGAGGTTTCTGCAGGAATAGTGTTCTGGCAGCTTTTATCAACAACCATTACGGATGTCAGTAATTCGCTTTCTACCAACTCAAACATTTTAACCAAGGTTTATTTTCCGAAATTAATTTTGCCACTGTCAAGCCTGCTTGTATGTCTTGTCGATTTTTTAATTGCCTTCATCATTTTCTTAATTTTGTTTTTTTCTTTTAAAGGACTGCCTCCCTGGCAAATTATTTTTTTGCCGTTGGTTGTCGGCTATGGTGTGGTATTATGCTTTGGCATTGGGCTGTTGAGTGCCACCGCTTCAGTGAAATTCAGAGACGTTAAATTTATACTTCCGTTTTTTATTCAGATTTTATTTTACGCTTCACCCATTTTTTTAAGCTCTGAATTTATATTAAGCATGAATATACCTTCGTGGATAAAAGTACTTTATCAATTGAATCCTTTTGTGTTTATTATTAACGCGTTTAAATTTTGTTTCTACGGTACTTTTGAAAATTATGATGTAACCTACGCTATTGTTTCGACGGTAATTACATTATTTGTTTTAATTTTTTCAGTGAAGTACTTTTTAAATTTTGAAAAATCCTTTACCGATTACATTTAAGAAATGAGCGAGGCAGCAATTAAAGTTGAAAATATTGGAAAGAAATATAACATTTCTCACCGTTCGCGCAGTACGAATGATTCGCTTTTAAGTGCACTGGGTGATGGCTTTAAAAATATATTAAATAACAAAGGTTCACGAACCAGCGTGGAAGAATTTTGGGCCTTGAAAGACGTTAGTTTTCTTATTAACAAAGGCGACCGCGTTGGCATCATTGGAAGAAATGGTGCGGGTAAATCTACCTTATTAAAAATACTGAGTGGAATTGTCAAGCCCACATCGGGAAGAATTGAATATGAAGGAAAGATGGCGAGCCTGCTTGAAGTGGGGACAGGTTTTCATGGAGATTTAAGCGGCAGGGAAAACATCTACCTGAACGGCTCGATCCTTGGAATGAGTAAAAAGGAAATTACTGCCCGATTTGATGAAATTGTTAGTTTCAGTGAAGTGGAACAGTTTATAGATACACCCGTAAAGCGTTATAGCAGCGGAATGTATGTTAAGCTTGCTTTTTCAGTGGCCGCACACATGAGCCCGGATATTTTAATCCTGGATGAAGTACTAGCAGTAGGTGATGCCGCTTTTCAAAAAAAGTGCATCACTAAAATGAATGAGCTCAGTACAAGTTACGGCAGAACCGTTTTGTTTGTAAGCCACAACATGAACACGATCCGCTCCATGTGCACGTCAGCCATCTATCTCGAAAAAGGTAATGTGGCAGCAACGGGCGCACTGGATAAAGTAATAGCGCAGTATCAGAATTATTTTAAAGAAAATGTTTCCAAAGGAATTAGTGTTGGCATTAAACATTTAAGTGAAAGCGGCGAATGGGAAATAAATACGGATGCTCAGATTACAGTAAGTTGGGAAAAAAACAGATTTAAGCCGGGCTGGCATTGTGATATTGCATGTTATTCTTTCGATGGTATAAAAGTGTTCGCGCTTCAAAGCCATTCTTTTCCGGGCTTCTCGTCAATGGATCCTGAATCTAATGCCATCACATTTACCGTAAAAAATGTCGGCTTTTCGAATTCTGAATTAAGAATGGATGTGGGAATCAGAAATAATGCCGACGAACCATATAGCATTGTAGTTGAAAATTGCGCTGTTTTATCACCAAGTGATAAAGGGCTCCCACAGTATGCAAGACAGGACGTACTTGTAATTCCACAAACCTCATGTAAAGCAAACAGGTATGAATAAAAATCTTGCTGAACAATCCTATTGGGATGACGGATATTCTGACTATGAGCTCCGTGAGGTAACGGATGATGAGGACATGGTTAAAGACTGGATTAAAAAAAATCTTCCGGATACAGCTAACGGTTCCTGTCTTGAGATAGGATGTTTCCCCGGTAGATATCTTACAGTAATTGGAAGAAAAGGTTATCGGTTAAATGGCATCGATCTTACCCCACGAATTGAAAAGGATTTCCCGGAGTGGCTTAAAAGCAGAGGTTTTGACATAGGTACATTTGAAAAGATTGATTTTTTTAAATATAAAACCGAAATGAAATTTGATGTGGTTTGCTCTTTTGGCTTTATTGAGCATTTCCCGAACTGGCAGGAAGTATTTGAGAAACATTTATCTCTTGTAAAAAAAGGTGGTTATGTTATTATTACAACTCCTAATTTCAGAGGAATTGTACAACGAATGATACATTATTTCCTTGATCGGGAAAATTACAACAGGCATTATATCCCTTCAATGAGGCCTTCAAAATGGGCTAAAATCTGCAGGGATAATGGGTTTAGAATAATTGAATGTGGGTTTATTGGTGAGTTTCAGTTTTGGGTTGATAAACAACCCAAAACATATTTTAAGAAGAAAATTTTTGAGCGGCTCATCCGTTATACTCACAGGTTAAAAAAGATGAAGGCGGGAAGGGGAGCTTATTCTCCTTACTGTGGTGTTATAGCTATTAAAGAAAGTGATTGATTTATTAGACACATGAAGAGTAATAACAGTCCATTCATTTCAGTATTATTGCCGGTGTATAACGCCGGAAAATTTCTTCATGAATCTATTGAATCTATTTTAAATCAAACTTTTTCTGATTTTGAGTTGATTATTATTAACGACGGATCAAAAGATAATTCTAAAGAAATTATTAAATCTTTTAATGATTCACGCATTATTTTTATTGACCAGGAAAATATTGGTTTAGCCGCGAGTTTGAATAAAGGCCTTGGATTGGCGAAGGGAAGGTTTATAGCCAGGCAGGATAATGATGATATCAGTTTGCCCCAGCGTTTTGAAAAACAGTTGATCTATTTTGAACAGAATCCGGAAGTTGACCTACTTGGAACGGCCGCGGAAATAACCGATGAACAAGGAAGGCCCACCAGGCGCTTTCATCGTCATAGTTCCGATCCACTCACACTCAAGTTTGCGTTACTCTTTAATAATCCTTTTGTGCACAGTAGTGTTATGTTTCGTAAAACAGTTATTGAGAAAACAGGGCCTTATTCAACAGACACTGCCGTGTTTGAAGATTATGATTTGTGGTCGCGAATCGCGCGTGTGGCAAATGTTTCTAATCTCGATGAATATTTAGTAAAATACCGCGAAGTACTTACCGGAATGTCAAAATCAGCAGCTGACTACAAGGACAAAGTAAAACGTCAAAGCATAAAAAACATTCAATTTTATTGTCCAAACATGTCTTTAAATGATGTAGAACTTTTTGTGGATACGAAACGTTTAATCAGCGAAAGTAAAACCCACGAATATGCTTTATCTGTTTATAAAAAATTATTAAATGAAGTGGCCGTATCTTTTTGTAAGCATGAAAAAATTCCCGCGGCCGATCTTTCTGAAATAATTAAAGGGCAGTCATTAAATTTCAAACGGGTGTTATATAACTCAATTATATATTCTGATAAGTACAGCAAAATGGAAAAGTTGAAAGCCTCCATTGCCCGCAAATGGTTGTTTATGATCAATAAAAAACACCTGAATTAAAAATGAAAATATTTCATTGTGTAGAATCTTATTTTCCTTCTGTTGGCGGTATGCAGGAAGTTGTAAAACAGCTTTCTGAACGGTTGGTAAAACTGGGGCACGAGGTTGTTGTATTAACCCGGTTCCATCCTCAGAGGAGTTTTAACGAACTGAATGGTGTAAAAATTAAAACATTTCGTATTGAAGGTAATCCTAAAAAAGTAGAGAACGAAAATGATCAGGGGTATGTAGATTTTCTTTTAAATAACTCCAGTGATATTATCACTTTTTTCGCCGCGCAACAATGGGCTACTGATCTTGCTTTACCCTTGCTTAAGAAGTTAAAAGCCAAAAAAGTTTCCGTTCCAACAGGTTATTCAGGGCTTTACTGACCTGAATTTAAAACTTACTTTGAAGATATGAAAACATGGATTCATGATTATGACATGAATGTTTACCTGAGTAACGATTACCGTGATATTAATTATGCAAGGGAAAATAATGTAAAGCACTTAACCTTAATTCCGAATGGAGCTGCGGAAGATGAGTTTCTCGTCGCTTCTAAGGTTGATGTAAGAAAGGAATTAAAGATTGATGAAAACGATTTCCTTTTATTGCTCGTGGGCTCATACACTGGTTGGAAAGGACATAAAGAAGCAATAGAGTTATTTTTACGATCAAACTTAAAAAACGCTACGCTCTTGATGATTGGAAACAATTGTGAAAGTTTTAAAATAGACTATCTTAAAAATCCTTTGACTGCTTTACTATTACTATGGAAAAAGATAACCGGAAGAAAAAGAATTATTTTCAAATATTTACCACGCGAGTTTACCGTGGCTGCTTATAAACAAGCTAACCTATTTCTTTTCCCTTCAAATATAGAATGTTCTCCCATAGTTCTTTTTGAGTGCGCCGCTGCGAGGCTCCCCTTCTTATCAACGGATGTAGGTAATTCCAAAGAAATTGCGGAATGGACCAAAGGAGGAGAAATATTGCCAACTCAGAAAGACGACAAGGGTTTCAGCCATGTTCAAATTAAAGAAGGCGTTCGAATGTTGAATGAACTTTATGAAAACCAGACTAAACGTGATAACATGGGAAAACAATCGTTTGAGATCTGGAAACAGAAATACAGCTGGGAAGCAATCGCCAAAGAATATGAGAAATTATATTTAGACTTATTGTCAAAATGATCGTAGTTCAACTGATAGGTGGATTAGGAAATCAAATGTTTCAGTATGCCGCAGGTAAAGCCCTGGCGCTACATCTTGGCACTGAACTTAAACTTGATTTAAAACATCTTGAAACAGATACCGGTGACGGATATACTAAAAGGGATTTCGGGTTGAATTGTTTTAATTTAAAATATGAACTGCTTACTGAAAAGGAGCGGAATAATTATTTTACAGAAAGGAATTCTTTTATTAAACGTGTTGTGAAGAGGTTTTTCCTTTCCGGTAAAAATGAAAACGTTTTTTATGAACCAGGTAAAAAGTTTTACCCGGATTTTTTCAGGTTATCAAATAACACTTATTTATCGGGCTACTGGCAAAGCGAGAAATACTTTCACAAATACGCCAGCGTTATACGCGAAGATTTTATTCCCGGCGCCAATTTGCCGGATGATTTAATAAATGTGGTTACATGGATAAAACAATGTGAAAGTGTTTCTGTGCACGTTCGTAGGGGCGATTATATTACCTTAAAAAGCGCGAATGATTTCCATGGGGCCTGTGGCATTGATTATTATTCAAAAGCAGTAAATTATTTATCTCAAAATAAAAACATAGAACTTTTTATTTTTTCTGATGACATTGTTTGGTGTAAGAAAAATATGATTTTTGATTTTCCTGTTACTTACATTGAGCAAAAAAATGGCGCGTGCTGGGATCTTTATTTAATGAGCCTTTGCAAACATAACATTATTGCCAATAGTAGTTTTAGCTGGTGGGGAGCCTGGCTGAACGCGAATAACCGTAAAATTGTTGTGGCACCTGAATACTGGTTTAAAACAATAAAGAGTAGGGAGCTGGACATAATTCCTGATTCCTGGAAAGTAATTGAATTATAATTTTTTTAAATGAGATTCATACAATATTTTAAAAATAAGAAGTTTTTAAATATTCCACTTTCAGAAACTGAACAGTGTAATGTTTCGGTTAATAATAAAGTGCCCCTCCATATCTTTACGGTTGCTTTTAATAATGATTTACTGCTTACGCATCAGATCCGTCTACTCAAAAAATATTTGACAGATGATTTTGTTTTTATTGTTGCAGATAATTCAAGTGATAAGGAAAAGCGTAAAAAGATAAAAGAAATATGTGAGAATAATAATATAGGATATATCGCAATGCCCAAAAACCCTTTTAAAATGTGCAGCGATTCACATGGGATATGTTTAAACTGGATTTTTAAAAATTATATTTCAGTTATTGAGCCTAAGTATTTTGGATTTCTTGATCATGATGTTTATCCTGTTAAAATTACTTCTGTGGTAAACAAACTCGAAGAACAGGATGTCTATGGCCACAGGCAAGGCATGCATGACTACTGGTTTTTATGGCCCGGCCTGTCCTTTTTTAAATTCTCAAAAGTAAAAGGCGTCCCTTTAAATTTTTTAACTTCCGCTTTGGGTAAACGACATCTTGATACCGGAGGCGCGAATTGGAAATTATTTTTTTATAAGTTAAACTCAGAACGAATTAAATTTCCTTCACATCAATACATAAATCTTCGTGAAGGAGAGGTTGTTCAGTCAGACAAAATGGAATTAATTGGCGATTGGCTTCATAGCTTTAATGGTTCGTATTGGATGAACGTAAAGCCTAAAGAAAATGATCTGTTTAACTACCTTAATAATCTTTAATTAAAAAATTATCAAAGACTGTTGATTTCATCTCCAAAAATATCTGTATTGATGCCGGCTTTCAATGCTGCCAGGTATTTATTGAATGCGGTTGAGAGTATTTTAAATCAAACGTTCGCTGATTTTGAACTGATAATTATTAACGATGGCTCCGTGGATGATACTGAGAAGATCATTTTGTCCTTAAAAGATCCAAGAATAGTATACATAAAAAATGAAAAAAATTCAGGATTAATCATTTCGCTGAATAAAGGAATTGAAATAGCCCGGGGTGAATTCATAGCACGCATGGATGCGGATGACATTTCTCTGCCTGAAAGATTTAAAGTTCAGTTAAGTTTGCTCACAACCTCAGGAGCTGATGTGGTGTGTAGTCCTGTTAATTTTATTAATGCTAACGATAACGAGGCGGGAATATGGGAGTTAGACCGTAAAACTCTTTCAGAAAAGTCTATTAAGCAGTTGTTGCCTTTCGATAATTGCATTGCGCATCCTTCGGTTCTCATAAAAGCCGCTCTATTAAAAAAGTATAAATATAATGCTGATCAAAAAGGAAGTGAAGATTGGGACTTGTGGTTAAGACTTGTTAGAGACAAATACCGAATTGTAAAAACTCCGATGGTACTTTTAAATTACCGGAGTCATGGTGATTCTGTTACGCAAACCGATAACAGACAAGAGGCGATAGAATACAAAATACTAAAGGTCCGCCAAAAATTTATTATGAACAGCTTAAAAATGTTCAGGCTCAATTTAACCGTCTTTAATTGTGTGTATGCAAATTTGCGAACACGCGCAAGAATTTTTAAGCTTTATTATTTGCCTGTTCTCCTTAGCTTTTTTAAACGCCTGATCACAATTAATCCGTTTAAGGCTATCGGCCAATACATGAATCTTAAAAATGAGATTGGAAAAACAGAGCCTGGGATTTTACTGGTGTTTCCTTATTCGCATGTTGGTGGGGCGGAACGAGTGCATGCCGATATTACCCACGCTTTGAAAGACCGGAAGCCACTGGTTATTTTTGCGGGAATACATAAGGATACGCCCTACATTAAAAACTTTTTATATTCCGGGGCAACTGTTTGTAATGTAGGTTTGGCTTTAAATTATTTTATAACAGCACGCTCCACAAAAAAACTCATTGAACAAAAGTTGAAACAAAATACCGCAATTAAAATATTAGGATGTAATGCTTTTTATTTTTATGAATTGGTAGAAAAATTTTCTGAAACTCACGAGGTTTCAGAACTGATTCACGATTACACATTTAATAAAAATGATGAATCAGCTATTAAAAATGCTTATCTGTTAAGGAAATTGAAATATCGTATTTTTATAAGTAACCGCGCCCTTCATCAGGCCGCTTTGTTATATGATTATCTTGGCTTTCCTCGAAGCGCTAAAACCCATTTCAAATGGATTGTTAATTGTACTTCTGTTCCAAGTCAAATCCGAAAAAAACAAAGTAATGAAAAACTTAGCGTTGTATTTATTGGCAGAAATTCAGTTGAAAAAAGGCCGCACCTGGTATTTAAAATAATTGAACGGATCAGGAAACAAACAAATGAAATTCAATTTTCTTTTGTCGGTGATTTTGAAAATAAAGTGCTTGACGACGTAAAGTTTTATGGGGTGGTGTATGACAAAGAAAAAATGGATGAAATTTTTAATGGCCATCAGGTTCTTTTACTTACTTCTGTCAGTGAAGGTTTTCCCATGGTTATAATGGAAGCTATGGCTCATGGACTGGTTCCTGTTTCTACACCGGTAGGTGATATTCCCTTGCATGTTACAAATGATAGAGGTGTGATGCTTGATAATGCCTCGGAGGAAGCTGTTGTTGAAAGTGCATGTAAGGTATTATTAAACTTGTTGAGAGAAAAAGATAAACTCCAACTGATGGGAATGAATTCTTACCTGTATGCTAAAGAAAGTTTTTCGGTAGAAAGATTTCGCGCGGATTATTTAAAGCTGTTTTAAGGTTTCCTGAAATTTTGTTATCCAGTGATGCCAGTTCAACTTGTCAACGTATTCTTTTCTTGTCGACTGTCTTAATTTAATGTAGGTTAATGGGTCCGTTATCATATCTCCGATGATGTCTGCAAATTTTTCTCCCGTATCATTATGATCAACCAAAAAACCGTTTTGTCCATTGCTCAGATGTCCTCTAATACCACCGGTATCCGACACTATACATGGAATTCCAAAAGCGCTGGCTTCGTTAATTACAATTGGTGAACAATCAAAGCGGGTAGGAAGTATTAATAAGTGATGGGCTTTATATATTTCAGAAAGTTGTTGTTGTCCATCCGGATCGTTTTTATCAATGAAAGGAATAATGGTTATTTTTTCATCTTTCACATCAGCGGGTGGAACGCAGCCTAAAATGGTAAGTGATACGTTATAACCTTTTTCTCGCAGCATATTAAATGTTTTAAAAATAATTGGTCCGCCCTTGCTTTCCCAATATACCGCTACAAATAAAAGTTTCCATTCAGTGGGCGTTTCAAAAACAAGTTCGTGCTCTGAGGGTAAAGTTTCAAAATTAGCGCCGAAGGGAATTATTGTTATTTTTTCTGCCGGGGTTTTATAATCTGTCTTTAGTGAATCAGCAGCCCATTCAGAAGATACTATGACTACTTTACTTTTTGCAATGGCTTTACTTTCAATTAGATTTCCTGAAATAATTGATTGATTGGTAAGTCCGGTTAAACTTTTATGATAGTTTAAACAGGATTGAAAAGTGCCGTCAGTTATATAAATAACGGGAATAGTGGTGTTTAAAAAAGCAATTTCTGCCGATGCGGCCGGCGCCACAATTAAATCAAAAGTTTCTGAATTTATTTTAGTGGAAAAGAAACGGCCATAAGCTTTGCTTAAAAAAATACTGTGACGGTAATCAAATCGTTTATTTAAAACTTTTATAAATAATTGGTTTACTATTTTACCAAATGTTAGTGGTAATTTTGGGTGAAAGGGGCCAAGTATTGTAACCTTCCCCATTGATTGCAAAGCCTTGTAAATACTGTAATGGGTACCAGACCATACCTTTTTGTTTTTAGGATCTTCAGCAGATAAGTAGGCTATTTTTAACGAAGTGTTCTTCACCTTATAAAATTAAGACTAATTTTACACAAAATCCAGCTATCAAAATAACATTAAGTATAATTATTGTCAGCTATAACTGTAAAGAGTTTCTTGCAGAAGCCATCGAATCTGTTGACAGATTTGTTAAGTCAGATGCGGAAATTATTGTGGTTGATAACGGTTCGTCGGATAATACGGTTGCAGAATTAAAGTTTAAATTTCCACAGGTTGAATTTATCAGTAACACATTCAACGCAGGGTTCTCGGCTGCCAACAACCAGGGATTTAACATGTCGCGGGGAGATGTTTTATTATTTTTAAACCCTGATGCTAAGCTGATTAATAATAATATTTTTAAAGCTATGGCTCTTGTGGAAGGTAATGCTCATTTGATTGTTGGCCCCAAAATTTTAAACCCCGATACTTCGTTGCAGGATTCAGTGATTAAAATACCTGACTGTTTATCTGTAATTAAAGAAGCGCTTTTTCTGAGTTACTTTTTTAAACCCGAAAAAATAGACAGGCTTTTAGAAAGTAACAATTACGCCTTGTCCGGTGCATGTTTGTTAATGAACAGAAAGTTATATGAAAGTTTGAATGGGTTTGATGAAAACCTTTTTTGGATGGATGATGTAGATTTAAGTTACCGTGCAAAAAAATATGGGGCTGAACTTTTGTATGATAAGGAGTGGGCCGTTATTCATACCATTGGAGTATCCAGTAAAAAAAATTATAATATTGTAATTGCAAATCAACTCATAAGTAAATTAAAGTTCTTTAAAAAAAATAATCTTGTGGGTGACTTTATTGTGGCCACTTTATTTATTCAACTTCATATTCTTTTACGTATAATTTTATTTGTGATTCTGGCTTTATTTGCCGCCCAATACCGTAAAAAATTGGTGGCTTATCTTTTCACTCAAAAGGTTTTTTTAAGGTATATCTTTATTAAAGAAAACAAAATATTTTAAGATAGATTACTTACTTTTATTGAACCAAAGACCTTTATGAAAATCCTTCTGTTGTCCGACACAAATAGCGAGCATACTGAAAAGTGGGCGCTGGGGCTTGCAGAAAGAGGAATAACGGTTGGCTTGTTTAGTTTTCACAGGGCAAATTATTCGTGGTACAATCACAAAAATATTCAGCTACTTTACCAGCCGGAAAAAGATATTAACGGAGGCAACATTTTTATAAAAATAGCTTATTTACAAAACGTTCTGTCTTTAAGAAAAGCCATTAAAGAATTTAAACCGGATGTTTTACATGCGCATTACGCTACGAGTTATGGATTGGTAGGAGCTCTCTGCAGATTTCATCCGTTTATAATTTCTTGTTGGGGAACAGATGTGATGAAGTTTCCGCAAAAAAATTTCATAGCCAAAACTATTTTACAGTTTAATTTAAACAGTGCTGATTTAATATGTGCTACATCTAATACAATTAAAGAATACATTCATAAAGTTCTTGTCAAACCAGTGACAGTAATACCTTTCGGGGTGGACACCCATGTTTTTAAACCTAAAGAGATCAAATCTTTATTCAGTGAAAATTGCTTTGTAATCGGAAGTATCAAGCCTCTGGAAAAATTGTATAATAATGATATTCTTATTAGGAGTTTCGCAATGCTTGAAAAAAAATATGATCATATCAGATTGTTGATTATTGGAGATGGAAGTGAAGGCGGCGCGCTAAAGAAATTGTGTAACGATCTTAATATTTCTGATAAGGTGCGATTTACCGGTAGAATTCCCTTTAACGAAATAAGCAATTACTTTAACATGCTGAATGTTTTGGCCAATCTTAGCGTTTATGAAAGTTTTGGTGTTTCAGTTATTGAAGCAATGGCCTGCGGGAAGGCGGTTGTAGTTACTAATGTAGGAGGCTTGAAAGAAATTGTTGTGAATGATGAAATCGGATTAAAAGTGAACGTAGGGAATGTTGAACAAACTTCCGAAGTTTTAGAAAGTCTGGTTTTAAATAGCCAACTGTGTAAAACAATTGGAATAAAAGCGCGTGAACACGTTTTAAAGAATTATAATTGGGAAAACAATTTACTTCAGATGATTTCTGAATATAATAAACTAGCAGTTGATTTTAAAAGCCATAAATAATCCTGATGTTTTTTCAAATGCCGCTGAACCCTTTATTGGTGTGTTTGGCAGCAGACAATGGTTAAAGGCCTACGGCACTAAACTGACAATGGTTGGTATTTACAAGGACGAACACCAGCTCATCGGCGGCTTTTATTACCTGAGCATAAAAAAATTCGGTTTCACTTTTATTAAATTGCCGCCTTACACACCGCATTGTGGTTTATTCTTTACTACTCAAAGCACTAACCGTTCTTCGCAAAATAATTTTACCAAAGAAATTATTTCTGAGGTTTGTACTTATTTTAGTTCTCTTAAAAGTGCACTCACGGTTCTTGCTTTTCCAAGTTATATTATCGATTTGCAGCCTTTCATTTGGGAAAAATACAAAGTTGTTCCAAATTATACTTATCGCATTGATCTTACAAGAACACTGGAAAACATTCAATCTAACTTTGATTCCAAAAACAGAAATGTGATTAATAAAGCGATCAAAGAAAATGTGATCATCGAAGAGAATAGACTCGGTAAAAAAGAATTGTACACTTTCTTTAACACATCGTTAAATACAACCGATGCCAATGTTTATGAAAAGGAGCTTGAGAATATCTTTAATGAATTCTCTGATTCTTCCAATTCGTTTAGCATGGAGGCACGTAAAGGTTCGGAACTTCTTGGAGTTGTATTTTGCATCTATGATAAAAAGGTATGTTATTATCTTTTAGGAGGGGTAAATAAATCTTCAGGAATTCAGGGAGTTAATAATCTTCTTGTGCAGAAAAGTATTGAAAAAGCAAAAGCTCTAGGATGCGTCACATTTGATTTTGAAGGGTCAATGTTAAAGGGGGTTGAGAAGTTTTTCAGAAGCTTTGGGCCCGATCTTGTTCCTTATTACACCGTTAATAAAGGAAAACTACCTGTTGAATTTATGTTGAAGTTTAAAAAACGAGAATTGTTTTGAAAATAGAAAAAGCTCATAACGGTTCGGACGTGTATTCAAAATTGCAGAATTTTATTTCAGCCCATAAGCTTCTTTTTAATTCTGCTGCATGGTTAAAAAATTATCAGTCTGATAATATTTCTTTGTGCGCCATTCTGAATAATAATTCTGAAATAATAGGTTGCTTTCATTACTACACGTTTAAAAAAGCAATTTTTAAATTCGTAATTACGGCGCCATTTTCGCCAAACATCGATTTGTTTTATATCAATCCGTCGCTTTCCGTTGTAGGGAAAAATTCTTTTAACAAGGAAATCTCAGAAACGGTGGCTAACTATTTCGATTCGCTGAAGGTGCCCTATGTTAATATAAATTTACCAGATAACATGTTGGATACGCAACCCTTTATCTGGAAGGGTTATCTTTCACGAACAAGATTTTCGTACCTCATTGATTTAAGTGTTAATGAAAGCCAGCTTTGGGATAATCTCTCCTCAGAGAAACGTAAAAGTATTAATAAAGCCGGAAAGGACGGTCTGGTTATTGAACAAAGCACAAATCACCAATTGATTTATTCCTTAATTATTAAATCGCTTGAGCGGAATGAACTTGCAAAAAATCAGGAAATAATCAGAAATATTCTGTTCTCCTTTTCCACACCTCAAAATTCTTTTGCGTTTGTGGCTTATAATAACTCTCTGCCAATTGGCGCTACTTTTTGTGTAATAAATAATAATAAAGCCATTTATCTTTTTGGAGGATTTGATTCGGAGAATAAACATCATGGGGCCGGCGTTTCATGCATGTGGCAAAGTATTTTAACTGCAAAGAAACTTGGGCTGAATTATTTTGATTTCGAAGGATCAATGGATTCGAAAATAGAAAGATATTTCAGAGAATTCGGAGGCGAACTTATCAGTTATTTTACCGTACAGAAGATTAAGCCTTTATTGAAATTGGTTTTACGGATTAAAAAACATAATCCAATTTAATGAAAGCCATAATTTCTCATGACATAGATCACATAAAAGTATCTGAACATTTATTCAGAGATCTGATCGTTCCAAAATACATGGCCCGCATGCATGTTGAATTATTTGCAGGTCACATTTCAATTCGTGAATACATTCTGAGATGGTCTGATTTTTTTAAAAATAAATGGCAAAACATTGATGAGCTTATAACTTTCAACAATATAAATGGCGTGCCATCTTCTTTTTTTGTGGCTGTTAACAAGGGTGTTGGTCTTAACTATACTAATAATTCTGCCCTGGTTTGGATTGAACAAATGAAATTGAGGCAATGTGAAATAGGCATCCATGGGATAGAATTTGACAATGAAGAATTAATGAAACAGGAATACGATTTTTTTTCTGAGCTAACCGGAATAAATAATTTTGGGATACGAATGCATTACGTTCGCAACACGGATAATACTTTTAAAATTCTTGACGCTAATGGGTATCGGTATGACAGTACGGAACACAGTTTCAGAAACCCTTACAAGATAGGCAACATGTGGGAATTTCCATTTCAGCTCATGGATGGCTGGGTTATAGAAAATGGCAAAAGCTGGCAGTCTGTTAATCTTGAAAAGGCAAAAGAAAATACACTGAAAATAATTGACAGGGCGCAGAATGAAAATTTGAAATATCTGGGAATTGATTTTCACGACCGGTATTTTTCGCATTCGTTTAAAACCTGGCTCAATTGGTATATGTGGGTTGTGGAATATCTGCGCGAAAATAAAATTGAATTTGTAAATTACAATCAGGCTATTAACGAATTAGAAAAATAATAATGGCAATTTGGAATGGAGACATAACAACGGGTTTATTAAATGAACTTAATAAAAATACGCTTGGTGAATTTTTTGAAATTAACTTCACTGAAGTAGGAGAGGATTTTATAAAAGCAACAATGCCGGTAATTAATAAAACGCGCCAGCCTTTTGGATTACTGCACGGAGGAGCCTCGGTGGCCTTGGCAGAAACGATTGGTAGCGTGGCAAGCTGGTGCCTGATTAACCGCGATTTATTTATGGGTGTAGGTATTGAAATTAACGCAAGTCATGTTAAAGCGGTTACAGAAGGAATGGTAACCGCGGTATGTAGTCCATTAAAAATCGGGGGTAAAACACATATTTGGGACATAAAGATTTTTAACGAGAAAGAGGAAGTGTGCTGTGTGAGTAGGTTTACCGCTATGGTTATCTCAAAGCCAAAATAATTTTCGCAACTTAACAGGTAAGTTTGAATTGATTTTTAGAAAATAAAAAACCCCGCCGGGAGGGCAGGGCTTTATAATATATTCTGAATAATAAATTATTTCTTTTTACCGTAACGGGTACGGAATTTATCAACGCGACCTGCAGTATCCACAAGCACTTGTTTACCGGTATAAAACGGGTGAGAGGTCATTGAAATATCCAGTTTAATTAAAGGATACTCAGTACCGTCTTCCCATTTCGCCATTTCTTTACTTTCTGCACATGAACGGGTTAAAAACGAAAAACCGTTGCTCATGTCTCTGAACACGCATAATCTGTAGCTTTCAGGGTGTATTTCTTTTTTCATGGTAGCGAATGTATAATAATTTTGGGGTGCAAATATATTACAATTATTCTATATTACAAAACTATTAAGCATTTAAATGAGTGAATCGTATCTCTTATTTTTTAACAAATTGAAAAAAAAGAGAAGATATTTGTTTTTTAAAATTGTTTAACTAATTTAGCAGCCTAAGTATATTCAATTTCGAGTGTATTTACAATATTATTAACAACAAAGTATGAAAAAACTTTTTACCAAAATTGCTATTGCAATAGCAGGTTTTACAGGGGTTGCTGTCGCACAGCAAGATCCTCAGTTTACTCAGTGGATGCATAACAAGCTTATTTATAATCCCGGCTACGCAGGTACTTCGGGAGCTATTTGTGGCGTGTTGCAGTTTCGCCAGCAATGGGTGAGCTTCACCGGTGCTCCGCAAACCATTGCAGTAGGCGCCGATATGCGTATTGCACCGGCAGTTGGTTTAGGTTTAAGTATAATTAGCGATAAAATTGGTCCAATGAGTACAACTTTTGCCCGTGTCGCAGGCTCTTGGAATAAAACAAATCTTGCAGGAGGAACTCTTGGAATCGGGATAGATGTTGGTATTCTTCAAAAATCAATTAATGCCAGCTGGATAGTACCTGAGCCGGGCAAAATTGATCCTACAATTCCGGGAAATTATGGCGATGCTTTAAGCAACCCGGCTTTAGGTAAAGTTACGTATGATTTGGGCTTTGGAGCATTTTATCAGATCCCCGGTAAATTTTATGCAGGATTGTCAAGTACTCACTTACCAGCGCAAACTGTTGGGTCAGGTTCGGTAAAATATGATATGACCCGTCACTATTATCTTATGACAGGATATACATTTAATATTGCCGGTCCTCACGACCTTGGAGTAAATTTAAAGTATAAGTCCGATTTGGCAGCAGGAGCTTTAGATGCCAATTTAATGTATACCTATGAAAAAAAGATTTCGGTTGGCACAACCTATCGTTTTGGTGATGCAGCCGCTATTTTATTAGGATACCAAATGCCTTACAGAAATTACACCTATAAAATCGGTTATTCTTATGATTTTGTTTTATCCAAAATCAAAGGATATTCCAGCGGAACTCATGAAATTATCCTGGGAGTTTGTTATGCTCCTCAGCTTAAGAAAATAACTTCTTATGGTGATGATAGGTTCTTAAATTAAAAATAGTGTAACCTTTTCAAGAAAACTTCGTTTAAGCCATTTACAACTAACAATTAATGTTAATAAAAACAAACAAAAAAGTACATGTAACCTTTGATTGGTTTGTGGTTATAAACTAAAACAAGTAATATGAAAAAACTCTTGGTATTAGCTTCATTTGTGGCCATTGTTACTGGATGTAACAAGCGCACCGGCGAACTTACAGGTGTGGCCGGCCGCGAAAAATGGTATCAGCCCGATCCGTTTGGAACTCTTTACATTCCAATGGGAAGTTACCACATGGGCCCTGATGATGAGGAAGCTCCAATGGCCCACACTACCAAATCAAAAATGGTATCTGTACAGGCTTTTTATATTGATGATTCGGAAATTTCAAATAACGAATACCGCCAGTTTGTTTATTGGGTGCGTGATTCAATAGCCCGTAAATTATTGGCTTATGGTTCTAATGGGCAGGCAGAAGATTATCAGATCTCCCAGGAAGAATTTTTAAGTATGTGGCCTATTTATAAGGGAGATAACAATTTGCAGGATCCTTATATTAATTGGGAAACTAAAATTAAATGGGACAGTGATGATGATGACTATCGTGCTGATCTTCAGCCTCTTTACTTGCCTGAGGGTGAACGTTTTTACAATCGGAAAGAAATTGATGCGCGCAAGCTTAATTACGAATATTACAGAATTGATATCCGTTTGGCTGCTTCAAAATCTAATCGTTTTGTTCCTAACAAATCTTCTGATGTTCAGGATGCTGCGCACGAGTACAAAAAAGCGGATTATAACAACGGTGTTCATTTAAATGATGGGCAAAATGGCGCACCGGGTTCCGGTTCTACCCTTGTTGGCGATCCGGCGAAAGACAGTAAAACTCTTGGTACTTACAATGTTAAGGATCAGGTTTCTGTGGGTCAGGGAAATTATGTTCCACGCGAGCGTAAGGGTGTAGATCGTTCGGCATTTATTGTTAAGGATGTAATAAACGTTTACCCTGATACTCTGGCATGGGTTCATGATTACACATACTCTTTCAATGAACCATTGACCAATATGTATTTCTGGCACCCGGCTTATGACGATTATCCTGTAGTAGGTATAACCTGGAAACAAGCCCGTGCGTTTTCGGTATGGCGTTCTTTGTTATTGAACAATTACTTAATTGGTACAGGCCAAACTATTGTTAACGATTTCCGTTTACCAACTGAAAGCGAGTGGGAATATGCTGCACGTGGTGGTCTTGATAAATCTCCTTACCCTTGGGGTGGTCCATACATACGTAATGCACGTGGATGTTTCTTAGGAAACTTTAAGCCAATGCGCGGTTCTTATATCGATGACGGTGGTTTTCACTCGGTTTATATTTATTCATATAACCCTAATGATTTTGGTTTATATTGCATGGCGGGTAACGTTTCTGAGTGGACGAGCAATGCTTATGATGAGTCTGCTTATGATTTCAGTCACGATTTAAATCCTGATTATGTTTACGAAGCACAGGAAAAAGATGCCAATGTATTAAAACGTAAGGTAATCCGCGGCGGAAGCTGGAAAGATGTGGGCTATTACCTTCAAACAAGCGCCCGTACATATGAATACCAGGATACCGCGAAGTGTTATCTTGGGTTCCGTAACGTTATGACTTATTTAGGTCGTGCTAAAGGAGATGATATTTAATTTTAAAGATAAAACACACAAACACAAATAAACACAAACACAATAACTACTAACACACAAAACAAAACACAGCTATGAGTAAATTAGGAAAAGTAAAGGGGTTCAAAAGGTTCTTACACCTTGCATCTTGTATCGGCGCGGCCGTTGTAATTTTAGGAGCATTATTTAAGATCATGCACTGGCCTTTTGCTTCTGCGATGCTTATCGTGGGTCTTGGTACTGAAGCATTTTTATTCTGCTTATTCGCATCCGATATTCCACATGAAGAGGTTGACTGGACTTTAGCATATCCTGAACTTGCAGGAATGGGTCATGATGAAACAGAAGAGCATGGTGGAGAATCCCTGCCAATAAGCAATCAATTAGATAATTTATTAGCTGAAGCGAAAATAGGACCTGAGTTATTAGAAAGCCTTGGTACCGGAATGAAATCTTTAGGTGATACTGCAAATAAAATGGCAGATATCAGCAATGCTACCGTTGCTACTAATGAATATGTGGACAGCGTAAAGAAAGCGTCCAGCAATGTTTCAACATTAGCCGATACTTATCAGAAAGCTGCTGCTTCAATGGAAGATCTTGCAAATTCAAATGATGCTGGTTACTCAATCGGAGAGTCCTTAAATAAAGTTTCTAAAAATCTTTCTGCTTTAAATGCAACTTACGAATTGCAATTAGAAGGTAGCAGAACTCACTTAGACGCTACTACAAAGTTTTACGGCGGATTGGAAGATCTAATGAAAAATCTTCATGATTCGGTGGATGACACTAAGAAGTATCGCCAGGAAATGAGTCAGTTATCAACTAACTTAACTGCATTAAATACCATTTATGGTAACATGCTAAGCGCGATGAATTTCAACAACAAAGCTTAATTTAAGTGTAAACTTATTTTCTGAATTATTATTACAAATTATTGTTAATCACACACTTTAAAACAAATTAAGTAAAATGGCAGGCGGAGGCAAAGAAACCCCTAGGCAGAAGATGATTGGTATGATGTACCTTGTACTAACCGCTCTTCTAGCCATGAATGTATCTAAACAGGTTCTAAAAGGTTATATAACTGTAAATGAAAGTATAGTTAAAAGCCGGAAGAATCTTGAAGAAAATAATAAACGTGTTACTGAATCTTTCCAACAGGCAATAGCCGGTAATCCCGGCGCGGCACCTTATTACGAAAAATCTGTAGAAGCAGGAAAATTAGTAAAATCAACAATCGAGTACATTGATAAGCTCAAAGGAAAAGTTATTGAAGAAACTGAAAAACTTGAAAAAGGAGGAGATACTCTTCAATTAAAATATGCTCAGAAAATCGACGCGTATGATGAGCCGACTCACTTATTAATAGGCCCTGAAGCTAACGCTCCTGCTAAAGGAGAAAACACGGCAAATGAATTAAGAGGTAAAATAGATGGTTTGGTTACTGGTATCCTTGGTATTATGGATAAAATGCAGGCTGATCCAAAAACCAAATTATATCCTGCCGATTATGAGTCTTTAAAGAAAAAGGTTATGTCTCTAAAACCAGTGGCTTCAGGTGAAGAAGAAGACGGTATTAAGATGGACTGGGAAGCTGAAAATTTTTATCACTTACCTTTAGGTGCCGTAGTTTGTAACTTAAACAAAATTGCCGCTGATTTAAAAAATCTTGAAGCTGAATTGTTAGGTGTATTCTCCAGTGCCAGTGGTAAATTGGCTATTAAATTTGATCAGTTATCCGCTAAGGTAATTGCTCCAAGTTCTTATATTCAGGCGGGTCAGCAGTACACTGCCGATATCTTTATCGCCGCTTCTTCCACTAAAATTTCGAAAGAAGACATGAAAGTGTATCTGAACGTTGACTCAGCGCAAGCTGCTGCCGGACAAACAGGAGAAGAAGTTCCTATTGAAGGTGGAATGGGTAGAATGTTAAAACCTACTAGCGGCCAAGGCGAACAAATTTACAAGGGGGTTATTAAATACAAAAACCCTGATGGAAGCTTTAAATATTATCCGTTTACACAAAGCTACATGGTTGCTGCTCCTGCAGTTGCCGTTCAGTTAGTGAAAATGAACGTAATGTATATTGGTGTGGATAATCCGATCCAGGTTTCGGCTGCGGGTGTTTCTCCAACCGATCTGCAAGTTAATATTTCGGGTTGCGGGGCAACTAAAACCGGTTCCGGCGGTAAATTTGTTGTGAGAGCAACAAGCCCTGGAACATGTATGGTGAGTGTATCTGCAAAAGGAAAAGCACAGGGCCCTCCAATTCCTATCCGCGTTAAAAAAATTCCTGATCCGGTTGCGAAAGTGGGTGGTAAAACAGGAAATGTGGATGTGAAAAAGATTGAACTTGGTCAAATTGGTGGTGTTGGTGCCGAATTAGCCGGATTTGATTTTGATGCTAAATTCAGCGTTGTTTCTTTCGAGTTAAGCGCTGTTGTTAAAGGCGCGTTAAAATCTGTGGTATGTTCTGGTAACAATGTTAACTCTGAAGCCCGAACCATTTTAAACTCAGCCGGTGTGGGAAGTAAAATCTTCTTTGAGAACGTAAAAGCCAAGGGGCCGGACGGATCTGTCCGTAATATCCCCGGGGTAACATTAAAAGTAAAATAATATAACCATGAAAAAGTTATTTTTTGCCATATTAACAGTACTGTCATTAACTTCTTTCGGTCAGCAGGGCGTATTTCAGCCCGGCGATTACAGAGATGGGATTTATGACAAAGAGAACGCGGTTAACCGTCGTTTTATACCATACACCCATCTTCGTGAAGGTGATGTTACCTGGGAAAAACGTGTTTGGCGCGAAATTGATATGCGCGAAAAAATTAACCAGTCGTTATATTATCCTCTGGATATTACTTCAGGTCGCATTTCATTTTTTCAATTACTGGCAAAATACATTTTACAAGATCAAATCATCGCTTTTGCTGATGAAGAATTTCAAATTCCTCTTGAAAAAATGGCGATTAGAGATAAACTGAAAAAATGTGACTCTACCGATCAAACCTCCTATACACCGGATGGTGCCGAAGTAGTTACAAAAATATTTCAATGTGATTCTACTTCTATTTTCAGAAATATCAGAACTTATAAATTAAAAGAAGATTGGTTTTTTGATAAGCAAAAATCTGTTTTAGAAGTGCGTATAATTGGTGTAGGTGTTTATACTTATGATGAGGATAAAGAAGCTCCACGTGAACAATTCTGGGTGTATTTCCCTGCAATCAGACCGTTTTTAGCAAAGCATGAAGTCTTCAACACTAAAAATGACAGTGAGCGCAGAACCTTTGAAGATATTTTCTGGAAAAGGCAATTTGCCAGTAACATTACAAAAGAATCTAACGTGTATGACCGCAACATCATGGAGTACTCGAAAGGAATCGATGCCCTGCTTGAATCTGACCGGATTAAAGGGGATATCTTCCGGTGGGAACATGATTTATGGCACTTCTAATTAATTTGCAAAGCCTCCTTTATAAAGGGGGCTTTTTTTTGCTGATTTTTTAAAGCAATCAACCTTTAAAAGGTTAAAATAAATAAAAGCCTCAAGTTTTCATACAAAGCTTGTTATATTTGTGTAACACATTAATTATGATCAAAAAACTGATTACACTTAGCCTTGCACTAATTATCCTTCCAGCTTTTTCACAAAAACAACCTAAACCCTTCTCTTTTAAAATCGATGGTTCTATCAGAAATTTCACCGGAAAAAAAATCTATGTCCACCATAAATGGGATGAAAAAGAACATACAGATTCAGCTCTTGTTATCAATCAAAAATTTACTTTCAATTTAAAAAGCATCGATCCAAACATGTATTGGTTTACAACAACCAACAATGTTAACGCGCCGCAAAATTTTATTTTCTTTGCCGATGGTGCTCCTTTAAAAGCAAAGCTTATAGGCGATTCGCTTTATAATTCTTCTGTGGAAGGCGGTCAAACTCAAAAAGATTACCTCGAGTATAAAGCCATGATAAATAATTTTGTAATGCAGCAGCAAAAAATGCAGAACGATTATAACATTGCAACACAAGCCAATGATCAAAATTCAGTGAATGCCATCCGGGCACAATATGGCACTCTGAATTCCGCATTTATCAATGGCTTAAAACAGTTTGTTAAAGCACACCCCAAATCAGCAGTAAGCGGTTTTATAATTTATAACGACATGAACAATCCTAACATCCCATATGAAGATGTTCTTGAAGCATTAAGTTATATCGACAAAAGTATTGAAGAAACTAAGTTTATTAAGCTGGCAAATAAAAGGGTAGAGTCCGTTAAAGGCACTATGGTTGGTTATCCGGCAAATAACTTTACGCAAAATTCCCCCGATGGCAAACCTGTTAAACTATCCGATTTTAAAGGGAAATATGTGTTGGTAGATTTTTGGGCAAGCTGGTGCGGCCCGTGCCGGCAGGAAAATCCGAACGTTGTTATGGCTTATTCCAAATACAAAGATAAAGGCTTTACTGTTCTGGGCGTGTCCTTCGATTCAAACAAAGATAAATGGTTGGAAGCCATTCAAAAAGATAATCTAACCTGGCCTCATGTAAGCGATTTAAAAGGATGGGCCAACGAGGTTGGAAAAATGTACAGCATTACAAGTATACCACAAAATATTCTCGTGGGTAAAGATGGAAAGATTGTCGCCAAGAACCTTAGAGGCGCAGCCCTTGAAGAAAAATTAGCTGAAATAATAAAATAATCGTATCATTTCGGTTAAAAAACTAAATTTGCCATAAATTCTAAAGTATTATGAAGATGAAAAATGTTATTGCTATTGCTGTTCTTTTAGCTTGTTCAGCAGTTATCAAGGCACAGGACCCGGTGGTTATGACCATCAATAACAAGCCAATAACCAAATCGGAATTCGAGGCTGTTTACAAAAAAAATAATGGTAAGGAAGTGAATAACGCTTCTAAATCTGTTAAAGAATATGTTGATCTTTTTTCTTTGTTTAAAAGTAAGGTGTATGAAGCCGAAAGCCTTGGTCTGGATACTCTTGCTTCTTTTAAAAATGAATTGGCGGGATACCGTCGGCAGCTGGCGGCTCCATATTTAACCGATAAAAATACAAACGAAAATCTGGTTACCGAAGCTTATGAGCGCATGAAGTGGGAAGTTCGTGCCAGCCATATTTTAATAAGGGTAGATGAAACTGCTTTACCCAAAGACACTCTGGAAGCTATAACCCGTGCTAATATTATCAGAAACGCAGTTATGGGTAAAATGCCTACCTCTTCCGAAATTTCGAATTATGATAAGCTTTTAAAAAACACAACCGAAGTTTCTAAATTATTAAAAGGAAAAGACAGTTCTCTTTATAAAATTAAAATTAATGCCATAAAAAATCTTGCAGAGTATTATAAAAATGCAAAAGATAAATTTCAGGACATTGCTCCAAAAACCAGTGACGATCCATCTGTAGTAGATAATAAAGGTGAACTGAATTATTTTTCTTCCATGGATATGGTGTATCAGTTCGAGAACGCTGCCTTTAATACAAAAGTTGGCGAAGTTAGTCCTGTTGTACGCACAAAATTCGGATATCATATTTTAAAGGTATATGATAAGCGTCCTAACCGTGGCGAGATAACTGTGGCGCACATTATGGTGAAAATGCCGAAAGATGCTTCAGAACAGGATAAAGCAAACGCAAAGACAAAAATTAATGAGCTGAAGGATAAACTTAAAACTATGAGTTTTGAGGAAGTGGCTCGGCAGTTCAGCGATGATAAACAAAGCAGCGATAGAGGCGGACAGTTGCAGCCTTTTAAAAGCGGACGTTTACCAAAAGATTTTGAAGATGCAGCCTATTCCTTAAAAAACAATAACGATGTAAGTGAACCTGTGCTTACGCCTTACGGATGGCACATCATAAAGCGGATTGATTTAAAAACAACCCCGCCTTTTAATGAAATAAAAAATGAATTGAAAACCAGGGTGAGTCGCGATAGCCGTTCTCAGATGGGAAGAAATGCCCTTATCGCCAGAATTAAAAAAGAATATAATTTCAAGGAAAATTTAAAAAACAGGGATGAAGTTGCAAAAGAACTTGATACTACCTATTTAAAGGCCACCTGGAAAGCAGAGCGCATTGCTAAACTTGGCAATAAAGAAATTGTTAACCTGGGTGGAAAATCATTCACCCAAAACGATTTCGCTAAATATCTTGAAACTCAGATGATGTTCAGAAGTCCTACAGACGTGGTTGAGCTTGCGAGAAGTTTTTATAAAACATGGGTTGAAGAACTTGTTGTAAATTATGAAGACGCATTGCTTGAACAAAAGTATCCTGATTTCAAAAATCTTTTACGCGAATACCGCGATGGGATATTACTGTTTGATTTAACCGATCAGAAAGTGTGGAGCAGAGCAGTTAAAGATTCGGCAGGACTAAAAGATTTTTACGAAAAAAACAAAAACAATTATTTGTGGGCCGAACGTGCTGATGCTACCACGTACAAATGTTTGAACGAAAAGGTTGCAAAAGATTTACGCAAACTTTTAAAGCTGAATAAATCAGAAAAAGAAATCGTAGAAACTCTAAATAAAACTTCTCAGTTAAATGTGAGTGTTGAAAATGTTACCTATTTAAAAGGTGAAAATAAAAACATTGATGCTAACTGGAAAACCGGTATTGTTGCAACAGATATAAAAGATGAAAAGGAAAATAAAATACTGGTGATTGTTGTCAATAAAGTTTTACCTCAATCTCCAAAACTGTTAACTGAATGCAGAGGAATGGTTACGGCTGATTATCAAAACTATCTTGAAGCGGAGTGGTTAAAATATTTAAAAGATAAATATAAAGTTAAGGTGGACGAAACTGTATTGAGCAGTATAAAATAATAACCGAGGCGGCCTTAACAGCCGCCTTTTTTTATGAATAAAATTATTATAATTGGTCTGTGTATAGCCGGTACTTCTTTGTGTCGCGCTCAGACTTTTGAAATAGATCAGCTCGAACAACTTTTCAGGCCCAGGTTGCGCATGAATATCAAATATATTTTCGATTCTAAGTTTAAAGATACAAGTGGCGTATTTAAACAGGCCGAAGCTAACGCTGTTTTTACTTTTCCTTTAAAAACCACAATTAGTGCGGAAGTGAAGCCCGATTTCAGGAGTCTTAAAATAAAAGATCTACTAAGTAACAGTACCCGCATCAAAGCTTCTCAAACACTTGGCTTGCTACGGGTAAATACTAAACAAATTAATGCCGGCTTTGATTCCCTGCCTCGTAAAAATTTAATAAACATTACCACAGGAATATTAGGTGTACAACTCACAAGAATGTATAACATTTTGTTTTATTCAGTAAACGTTTCTTTAGCAGAGGAGGATAAAACTTTTACGGCTGCCATGCCACGCGTTTCTGCTTTAATTGGACAATTGCATCCGCGCGGGTTAAGAAAAAATTTTTTTTATGGCGCCGCCGCAACCTATAGCGATGGATTATTTCTGCCAGCCATTTGTTTTGGTGGGAGTCAACCGTTGGGAAAACATTTTGTTTTTAATTATACATTACCTGTTCAGTTGAATTTACAATACAGGAATGCTGCAGGAACCTTAATTACAGCAGGTGTTACAGGCGATGGGTATCGTACAGGGATTAATTATCAAAAAAGAAGAGTGAATGCAAATTATCTTTCGGCTTCCGTATATTCAAATTTAAGATATAAAATTAATCAGACGTTTGTTTTAAGGTTGGA
>JAOQAF010000246.1 GCA_025963735.1 Bacteroidota bacterium | reverse complement strand
AAAAACTGGCGGGAAAGAAAAATAGTGATAGTGGCAAATAAAAGTCCTATTGCGAGATAAGACAGAAAACGCCAGAACCGCTCACGAAAAGTAGTTCGTACTTTTTCGTAAGTGAGCGATTTAGTATTAAATCTGTATTTAACTTTCGACATTATTTTTAAAGACAGGCCTAATATAAGTATTTATCCAAAAGGGATTAAAAAGGAAATCTTAAAAATTATAAATAGCATGTAGAAATTGGGTTTTGAAAAAGGTTTTGAATGGAACTGGTAATGTCCATATTACAATTCAGGCAATGGGTATGGATAATAAAATTCGGCACCATTTTTAATACGAAAACCAAATTTCAATAAGTTTTAAAGATGCCATTAAGTAAAAAAATGCTAAAAAAGACATCCATTATACGCGGTTAATTTAAAGCCGTACCTTGAAAAGATCGCGGAAAGGAGTGAGGGCTTTATTACCCGGGGGCGTGGAAAATAATTCATGCAACGTTGGCATTAATTTTCCACAGTTGATTTTCTGTTTAAAAGTTCGGCTTATAAAGAAAATTTAGCTTTAATAAATTCCGTTTTAGCTATTTATTTATCCTTGTAAAATCTTCTTAACATCTTATTGCAATTGCACCACCGGAACAATGGAATAAGGTATATATATTTTAATATGTTTAATGGGTCACACCATTAAAAACTAGAACTCATGAAACTCCTGGAAGATAAGATTGTAACAGTTGAACTAGCTCCCAATCTACTTGAAGAATGCCATATGGGCAAAGAAGAATTCCTTAAACGAATCCATCTGAATAATATTATTTATAATATTCAACCGCTCGACTATAATAATTACACGGGCGAGCTTACCGTGCGCCTCATCCCTCCTATTTACAACTAATAACTATTTTAAATTTTAGGGAACCAAACCTTTTAATGCAGCGATGCCCTTTTGGGCAAACTAAATTTCTTATCTTCGCCTTTCATTTAAAAGCATATGGATTCCACTAAAGTACGACAGACATTTTTAGATTTTTTTAAAAGCAAAGGGCATGAAATTGTTCCAAGTGCGCCAATGGTTGTTAAGGGCGATCCAACCCTGATGTTTAATAACAGTGGCATGGCGCCTTTTAAAGATATTTTTCTGGGAAACTCTCCAATTAAATATCCGCGCATTGCCGATACTCAGAAATGTTTACGTGTAAGTGGCAAACACAACGATCTGGAAGAGGTAGGAGTTGACACCTATCATCACACTATGTTTGAAATGCTTGGAAACTGGAGCTTTGGAGATTATTTTAAAAAAGAAGCCATCAGCTGGGCTTGGGAACTTTTAACAGACGTATATAAAATTGATAAAGACCGTTTATATGTTACAGTATTTGAAGGAAATAAAGAAGAGAATTTAGCTTTTGATCAGGAAGCATATGATACGTGGAAGCAATTTGTAAATGAAGACAGAATTTTAAACGGAAACAAAAAAGATAATTTCTGGGAAATGGGCGATATGGGTCCGTGCGGGCCCTGCACAGAAATTCATTATGACGGCCGAAGCGAAGAAGACAGAAAAAAAATAAACGGAGCAACTCTTGTAAACAATGACGATCCGCAGGTGATAGAAATATGGAACAATGTATTCATGGAATTTGAACGCAAAGCAGATGGTTCATTGGTAAAACTTCCAAAGCAGCATGTAGATACCGGCATGGGTTTTGAACGTTTAGTACGCGTGTTGCAGGGTAAGCAAAGTAATTATGATACCGATGTGTTTACCCCGCTTATTCATAAGATTGAAGAATTAAGCAATCATCGTTATCAACCCTTAAATGAAGAGCAACATAAACAACAACGGCATATCAATATTGCAATGCGCGTTATTGCAGATCATATCCGTACTATCTCTTTCAGCATTGCGGATGGACAATTGCCAAGTAACACAGGCGCGGGATATGTAATTCGCAGGATCCTTCGTCGTGCCATCAGATACGGATACCAAACCCTTAATTTGAAAGAGCCTTTTATGTACCGCATTGTTCCGGTATTAGCGCATCAGATGGGTGATGCCTTTCCCGAACTTCAAACTCAAAAAATGCTGATTGAAAAAGTTTTAAAGGAAGAAGAACTTTCTTTTTACAAAACTCTTGAAATAGGACTAAAACGAATTGACCAGGTTTGTATTGATACTAACGGTGCCGGCAAAAAAGTAATTGATGGAAAAGTGGTTTTTGAGTTGTATGATACATTTGGTTTTCCGGTAGATTTAACCTCACTTATTGCACGTGGTTATGACCTTAGTATTGACGAAGAAAGCTTTAAAAAACATCTTGAAGAACAGAAGAACCGTTCAAGGGCAGCCACATCCATGGATACAGATGACTGGATGTATGTGGAGGAAAATAAAAAATTAACGGAGAGCCAGGAAAAGGAAACTGAATTCATAGGGTATGATGAAACTGAAAGTGAAGCTTATATCGTCCGGTTCAGAAAAGTAAAAGCAAAAAATAAAGAACAGTTCCACCTTGTACTAAACAAAACACCTTTCTACGCAGAGAGCGGGGGCCAGGTGGGAGATACCGGAGTTCTGGAAAATGTGAACGAAAAGATAATCATTACAGATACTAAAAAGGAAAATGGCGTAATTATTCACTTCTGTGATAAATTGCCGGAAAAATTAAACGCTTCGTTTACCGCAAGAGTTAACCGCGATAAACGTTTACATACAACCAGTAACCACTCCGCCACTCACCTGTTGCATGCTGCATTGAGACAGGTTTTGGGTACCCATGTTGAGCAAAAAGGAAGTCTTGTTAACGATGAACATTTGAGGTTTGACTTCTCACACTTTTCAAAAATCAGCGATGAAGAAATTCAACAGATCGAAAAAATAGTAAATAATAAAATCCGGGAGAACATTGCGGCTGACATCAGACAAATGAGTATTGAAGATGCAAAAAAAACGGGCGCCATGGCTTTGTTTGGTGAAAAATACGGAGATGTAGTGAGGGTGGTAACCTTTGATAAAAATTATTCGGTTGAATTATGCGGAGGGTGTCACGTGCAGGCCACAGGGCAAATAGGCTACTTTAAAATAATTTCAGAAAGCGCTGTTGCTGCCGGAATAAGGAGAATTGAAGCAGTAACATCGGTAAAAGCGGAGGAGTTCTTCGACAATCAAACTGCTTTATTGCAAGAGATAAAAAGCATATTAAAAAACCCGAAAGATGTTGTAAAAAGTGTAAGCAGCTTATTGGAAGAAAACAATGAATTGCAAAAGCAGGTTCAAAAATTCTATAAAGAAAAAGCGTCTTCACTCAAAAAAGACTTAGTGGGAAAAATAGAAAAACGCGGGGAGGTTAACTTCCTTGTTTCTAAAATTAATTTCGATAATGCCGAAGAGATAAAGAACATGATGTTTGAAATGAAAAATGAAGTTCCTAATCTATTCTGTGTTTTAGGCGGAGAAATTAACGGGAAGCCAAGCATTTCTGTTATCATCAACGAAGATCTGGTAAAGCAAAAAAGTCTCAATGCCGGAACTATTATACGCGAACTCGCAAAAGAAATAAATGGCGGCGGCGGCGGCCAGGCTTTTTATGCGCAGGCCGGTGGGAGCAAAGCTGAAGGCCTTGAAGCAGCAATTGAAAAAGCAAAGAAGCTTATTTAATAGTTAAAGACCAATAAAAAAACAAACCGCGCATTTAAAACTAGTATATGAATTCAATCGCTATCATCGGTGGCGGAAACCTGGGTCAGGCAATTGCAGAAGGATTGCTCAATTCAAAATTTTGTAAAGCTTCCGATATAATTATAACCCGAAGAAACGTTTCACGATTAGACCATCTTAAAAAGAAAGGTATTGGAACAGGCTCAGATAATAAGGCCGCTGTTAAAAACGCTAAAATTGTTTTGTTATGTGTTAAACCTTTTCAGGCAAAAGATGTTTTAAAAGAAATTTCAAAAACCCTGCATTCAAACCAGACTCTTGTGTCGGCTGTTTCAACGGTTAATATCGAAGACATACGGGAATTAATCTCATCTAAACCTGTATTAATGCGGGTTATGCCAAACACCGCCATGGCTATTGGCCAAAGCATGACCTGTATCTGTGGTGCAGAATCAAACGCAAAACAAAAGAAAGAAATTGAAAATCTTTTTAATGCACTTGGTAAAACAATTTTTATCGATGAAAAATTAATGGATGCGGCCACCGTGCTTGGCGCTTGCGGCACGGCTTTCGCTTTACGGTATATCCGCGCCAATGTACAGGCCGGAATTGAAATTGGCTTTGATGCCGCCACAGCCCGCTTAATTGCTGCACAGACGGTAAAAGGCGCCGCGGATCTTCTTTTACACAACGGCACGCATCCGGAAGAAGAAATCGATAAAGTAACAACACCCAAAGGAGTTACAATAACAGGTTTAAATCAAATGGAACATCACGGGCTTAGTTCTTCAGTGATAAAAGGAATTACTGAGGCCTTTAAAAAAATGGGTTAAACAGTGTATCCACTTTTCACCTAATTAAATTGAAATTTTATCGGGTTTAACTAAAGTCAAAGCTCAGTTTGTCACACTTCGACTACGCTCAGCATGACGCGCTGGTGGTTACCCTGACGAAATCTCCTGGAATTGCCGCCGCCGGTTAGCCTATCCAAAATACCTCAAATATTTCAGTCCTTCTTCTTTAAATATTCCCCGGTAAAATGTTCATTATGTTTTGGCTGAGAAAATTTATCAGCATTATAATCACCCGATTTGTTTCTGGGAATAGATAAAGATTTCCAGTTTTTATCCGCTATCATTTTTCCTAAAAAAACAATTTGCCCAATATGATAAGGGTAATGTGCCAACTGTCTGTTTATAGCTTCCATCACGCTGTGCCCCTGGTTACGTATATAAACAGTTTTTAAAAAATCTTCCTCTTTTAAAGAATCAAGCGCTTTAAATAAGCACTCCCACCCTTCTTGCCATCTTTTTAAGAGTTCATCTTTGGTTTTTATAACCTCTTCAAACTCTGCATCCCGCTTGCGCCACTCCTTTTCACCATCGCTGGTTAAAAAGTCTGTCCACCTGCTCATCATATTTCCCCAAAGGTGCTGCACAATAATGGCAATGCTGTTACTCTCCTCATTGTACTTATAAAATAACTTTTCTTCCTCCAGCTGCTCAAAGGTTTTTTCGGCAAGATCTTTATAATACTCAAACTGTCGTTTCGCGCTTTTTAAAAAATCTTTGGTATCCATTAATAAATATTTTAATGAGTTTAAAATGATAACGCTTTTAATAAAGCCATGTGGAATTATCTTGTTCTTTTTTCGGCCTTGTACGTTTTGTAACAATCAACCACTCTTGAATAAAGATCAACACCATCATGATTAATTATAAAATAGTTACTTATGTAATAACAATACTTCCTGAATGCTTCGTAATTAATATTATCATCACCCGTTAATCTTGCCAGAATTTCTGGATTTAATTTTTTCTGCACCTGCTCTTCTTCAAAAAGATCTTCAAATATTTTCGCGAGTTTACGTATTTGCTTACCTTCTTTACTGTACTGCATATAAAGCGCCGTAATAGGGCTTCCAAGATAATCCAGCTTACGAATTTTACTTTCGTCAATAATTTTGTTCATATAATCCCTTTCGTAGGGTTTAATTTTAAAACTGGTAACAGTTATCATGTTTAGATTAATCATTTGCTGCCCCATGATAATTTCTACAAAACCTTTGGCGTTTGCCTTAAGACTTTTTACCGGAACATATTTTTTGGCGTAACCAACATAAGAACAAATCAGCGTGTCGTCGGCATTAGAATAAAGAGTGAATTTCCCTTCATTATCGCTCATGGTGCCGTTTCCGTTGCTTTTATTTATAATGTAAACAAAGGGCATTACGGTGTTACTATCCTTTTCAACCACCATCCCTTTTATATATTGCTGGGCAGTAAGAGTACATGGTAATAGCAAAAAAAATATAACCTTTATAAAATTCACTTGTCTAAAGTATAAGTATAAAATATATTTATAAACACTGGTTAATAAATTTAACCTTTTTTAGGCACACTTTAATTTCAATAAACCCCTTTAATGACGTATTTTTAATCTCTCCCATAATGGAAAATTTTATAGTATCGGCCCGCAAGTACAGACCACAGCACTTTAACACAGTTGTTGGTCAGGGGCATATAACCAATACTTTAAAAAATGCCATTGTTAACAATCAGTTAGCGCAGGCCTATCTTTTCTGCGGACCAAGAGGAGTGGGCAAAACAACCTGTGCGCGTATTTTCGCCAAAACAATTAATTGCCCCAATGTTGATGCTAACGGAGAGGCCTGTGACAAATGCGATTCCTGCGTTTCGTTTAATTCCGGGGCTTCGTTAAACGTTTATGAGCTTGATGCGGCAAGTAATAATTCGGTTGAAGACATAAGAAATCTGGTTGACCAGGTGCGCTTTGCCCCCCAGTTAGGGGAATATAAAGTGTATATTATTGACGAGGTTCACATGTTGAGTACCGCGGCTTTTAATGCATTTTTAAAAACTCTTGAAGAACCTCCAAAACACGCTAAGTTCATTTTAGCCACTACTGAAAAGCATAAAATAATACCGACCATACTTTCGCGCTGCCAGGTTTTTAATTTTAACAGAATAAAAACAGAAGACATCAGTAATCACCTGGCTTATATGGCGGAGAACGAACATGTAAGCTTTGAACCTGAAGCCCTGCATGTGATAGCGCAAAAAGCTGACGGTGGCCTTCGTGATGCCTGTTCGATTTTTGATCAAATGGTAGCCTTTACAGGTAATCATTTAACCTATAAACAGGTAGTTGAAAATTTACATGTACTCGATTACGATTATTATTTTAAAATAACCGACGCGTTTTTGAATCAGGGTCTTCCTGAGATCATGCTTACCTTCGATGATGTTCTTAAAAAAGGATTCGACGGCCATAATTTTTTAATTGGCCTGGGAGAACATTTACGAAACCTTATGGTGAGTAAAGACCCTCAGACTATTGTATTGCTTGAAGTCAGCGAAAGCCTGAAACAAAGATATACGCAACAATCCCAGCAATGCCAGCTAAACTTTTTATTAAAAGCACTTGCGTTGATAAGCAAAACAGACGTCAATTATAAAAGTGCTAAAAATCAGCGCTTGCTCATAGAGATGGCCTTAATGCAACTTACATTTTTAACCGCTTCACCCGATGCGGAAAAAAAAAATGATGAGTCTGAAGCCATAACTGTTATCCAAAATCCTTCCAGCCCAACCCAGGCGGCCTCCCAGAAAGTAAGCGCGCTTAAAGAACCTGAAATTAAATTCGCGCAAAAACCAACAGTTTCGTTCGACAGGTTAAAAATTAAATCTGAATTCAGTTTAAATGAAGTTAAAACCACGCAAAATGGTAAACCTGAACTTCAGAATATAAACGAAGAAAAAAATAATTATACAGGCGAAAATAAAGAAGTATTGATGGACGACCTAAAAGCCGCGATCTTCGCTTATGCCGATCAAAAGCAACAGCAGGGCTCACGTCAGCTTCACTCTACCCTTACAACATCTGTTATTTCTTTTGAGGGCAATCTGCTCACTCTTACCATAAACAACGAAACACAAAGAGAATTACTGCAAAGTATTAAACAGGATTTTTTAGACGACCTCCGTAAAAGACTTCAAAATAATTCCATTATCTTAAAAGTGGAAATCAGCATTCAGCAAAACACTACAAAAGCTTACAAACCGGCTGATATCTTTAAAGCCATGATAGAAAAAAACCCTGCTCTTCTAGAACTAAAAAAAAGATTTGATTTAGAAATTGATTACTAAATTAGCATTAAGAAAATCCATTTATGATAACCAAAAAATTTGTTAACGCTGTTACTGTTTTACTGATAGCAGGAAATTTATTTTCGCAAAAACCGGGGGGCAATTCAAAACCCATAAGTGATGCAAAAAAAACAACCCTGAATTATGAGTATGCCTTAAACGATCCTTTAAAAGCCAGAATTTATACTTTAAAAAATGGAATGAAGGTGTATTTATCGGTTTACAAAGACGCGCCAAGAATTCAAACCTTTATTGCTGTAAAAGCGGGCAGTAAAAATGATCCTGCCAATGCTACAGGTTTGGCCCATTATCTGGAACACATGGTATTTAAAGGCACCGACGTGTTTGGTACTAAAGACTTTAAAAAAGAAAGCGCCGAAATAAAAAAGATCTCAGACTTGTACGAAACTTATCGTAAAACTAAAGACGAGGGCGAACGAAAAAAGATTTATCATAACATTGACAGTATAAGCGGTGTTGCAGCAAAATATGCCATTGCCAACGAATACGATAAAATGCTGGCAGGTATCGGAGCTTCCGGTACCAATGCTTATACTTCCTTTGATCAAACGGTTTATGTGAATGATATTCCAAGCAATCAAATGGATAACTGGCTAAAAATTGAAGCCGAAAGATTCAGAAAAATTGTTCTTAGGTTATTTCACACAGAACTTGAAGCTGTTTACGAGGAAAAAAACCGCAGTTTGGATAACGATAATGATAAAGTGTATGATGCCATTCTTGCAGGCTTATTTAAAAACCACACTTATGGAACACAAACTACCATTGGAACAATTGAACATTTAAAAAACCCTTCCATGGTGGAAATAAATAATTTTTACGACAAATATTATGTTCCTAATAATATGGCCATTGTAATGAGCGGTGATTTTGATCCTGATAAAGTGATTACTGACATTGAAAAAAAGTTTGGCAGTTTTAAAGCAAAGCCTGTTGAGTCGTATACCTTTCAGCCGGAAGCGCCTATCACTTCAAAATCGGCGGTAGAAATTGTAGGTCCTGATCCTGCAAGCATTAATATCGGATGGAGGGTTGGAGGTGTAGGAACACATGATGAAGAAGTCGGAACTATCCTTGCATCGATACTTTATAACCGCACTGCGGGTTTAATGGATTTGAACTTAAACCAGGCGCAAAAAGTTTTAAATAGCAATGACCTGATTTACTCTTTAAAGGATTATAGTTTATTTGGCCTCACAGGCGAACCAAAAGAAGGACAAAGTCTGGAAGAGGTTGAAAAATTATTAATGAGCCAAGTCGAACTTATAAAAAAAGGCGAATTTCCGGATTGGTTAATTCAGGCAGTAGTAACAGACCTTAAATTAAAAAAGACAAAAGAGCTGGAGTATAATGAAACCCGTGCCAACGCTATGTTAAACTCTTTTATTAACGATGTTAAGTGGCAGGATGAAGTTGACAGACTCCAGCGTATCTCAAAAATAACCAAGCAGGAAATTGTTGATTTTGCGAATAAAAATTTAAAAGACAATAATTGTGTTGTTGTTTATAAACGAATTGGCGAGGATAAAAATGTACAAAAGGTTGAAAAGCCAAGCATTACACCGGTAGAGGTTGACAGGGATAATTCTTCTCCCTTTGTCCAAAATATTATGAAAACTGCTCCGGCTGTAATTGAACCGAAGTTTATTGATTATGAAAAAGACATTGTTAAGTCAACTTTAAAATCCGGTGTTCCTGTTTTATCAAATAAAAACAGCGAGAATAAACTATTTGAAATGTATTATAAGTTTGATATGGGAAGTAATAACGACAAGGTTCTTCCTATAGCTATTAAATATATTCCATACTTAGGAACAACAGGCATGAGTCCTTCGGATGTTAAACAATCTTTCTATAAGCTCGGCTGCTCTTTTGAAGTGTTCAGTGATAATGAAAATACCTGGATAAGCCTGCATGGTTTAGAGGATAATTTTGAAAGCTCGGTTAAACTTTTTGAAAAGGTTTTAGCTGATCCGGTTGTTGATGAGGCTATTTTGAAAAGCCTGGTAAGCGATCTTTTAAAAGAAAGGAATGACAACAAATTGCAGAAGCAACTAATACTAAATGCAGCAATGCTTTACTATGCAAGATATGGTCCTGTTAATCCATTTTCATATAAAATAACCGAGGACGAATTAAATAACCTAACTGTAAACGATATAAAAAACAAAATCAAGTCACTAACCACTTTTGAACATAAAGTATTGTATTATGGTCCGAAGGAAACAAACGAACTCACAAAAGAATTAAACACGCTGCATGTGGTACCGGCTAAACTAATACCTGTTCCTCCTTCGTTTAAATTTGTTGAAAGACAATTAGACAATTCTGTTTATGTGGTGGACTTTGACATGAAACAAGCCGAAATTGTTATGCTTTCAAACGGAGGAAGCTACAACCCGGGGGAAGTTCCACTTACAAAATTATACAATACTTATTTCGGCGGGGGCATGAGTGGTGTGGTATTTCAGGACCTGAGAGAATCAAAAGCATTAGCCTACTCTACCTATTCAAGATTTATGTTGCCTAATAAATTAAGCAAAGCCTGCTTTAACATGTCTTATATTGGCTCGCAGGCTGATAAACTTTCTGATGCGATGAAAGGAATGAGTGATTTGCTTAACAACATTCCGAAGGCCATAGGAAGTTTTGACTCCGCAAAAGAACTTGTTCTTCAGGAAATGAGAACGCAGCGCATTACCAAATCGGAAATTCTATTTGATTATCTTAAAGCCCAGGAGCTGGGATTAAAGGCAGACATCAGAAAAGATATATTTGAAAAGGTAAAGAACTATTCTTATGAAGATGTGAAAAAATTTCAGGAGGCAAACATTAAAGGAAAACCAACCACCATTTTAGTGCTGGGAAAAAAAGAAGGTCTGGATATTAAAGTTCTTGAAAAATACGGTACAGTTAAATACCTTACTTTAAAGGATGTATTTGGTTATTAATCGAATTAAAATTTGATGTTTATTTTGTATTAAATCTCAAATAATTTCTAAATCTAATTTTATAATGGTTTCATTTGACAATACAGAAAATGCTTTTAAAGGAAAAACCAATGCCGAATTACGGCGCTCTTACTGGTTATTTAAACTTATTGGCAATCCTGTGATGGTTAAAGTTGGCGCTAAAACCGCGCCCTTAGCTCTTAACCTTGGTTTAAGAGGTGTTATAAAAGCAACAATTTTTAAACAATTTGTCGGCGGGGAAAATATTCATGATTGTACCGCCGCTATTATTCAGCTTGCCAAATACAACATAGGAACAATTCTTGATTACAGTGTTGAAGGAAAAGAAAGCGAACATGATTTTGATAATTGTTTAAATGAAACCTTAGAAACAATTAAGAAAGCAAAGGACGATGTGAATATTCCTTTTTGTGTATTTAAAGTTACCGGACTTGCACGTTTTGATTTACTTGAAAAAGTTAGCGGACTACATGTTTTATCCGTTGAAGAAGATAATGAATGGAACAAGGTAAAACACCGCGTGCATTTGATTTGCAAAACAGCTATGGACAGCGATCAGCCGATCTTTATTGATGCTGAGGAAAGCTGGATACAGCCCGCAATTGACCGTTTGGCGGAAGATAATATGCAAGCCTGCAATAAAACAAAAGCTATTGTTTATAACACTTTCCAGTTTTACCGTCACGACCGTTTAAATTATTTAAAAGAAACTCTTGAGAAAGCAAAGGATAATCACTTTTTTGTTGGAGCAAAACTTGTAAGAGGTGCTTATATGGAAAAGGAAAGACGCAGGGCCATTGAAATGCATTACCCTTCACCCATACAACCCAACAAGGCAACCAGCGATGTTGATTATGATAAGGCGTTGCGGTTTTGTGTGGAAAATATAGATCGTATAAGCGTGTGCGCCGGAACACATAATGAAAACAGTAGTTTACTGCTGGTTCAACTAATGGAGGAACATAAAATAAAACCGGATGATAAACGGATTTATTTTTCGCAGTTATTAGGTATGAGCGATCATATCAGCTACAATCTTTCATTAAACGGATACAATGTCGCCAAGTATGTTCCTTACGGACCTGTTAAAGAAGTTTTACCATATCTTATAAGAAGAGCCCAGGAAAATACCAGCGTAAAAGGGCAAACAGGCCGCGAACTTAATCTGATCATAAAAGAAAAAAACCGAAGGGCAAAAAAAACGTCATAAACCTTTCAATGTTAAAAACAAAGCCTGGTAATAACTGAGAGCAGTTTTTAAGAGCCGGTCATTTGTTTTAATTCCATACTTTTCAATATCCATCCTCATCAAGGCTTCGCACTCTTTATAACTGTCCTGATATAAGGCTTCACCATAAACCAAAGGCGAGTTAATGATCCGGCACAAGATAAGATTTCGCGCATACACGCCTTTACTTGGGGTTAATAAACAATTATCCTTCAAATAATCAGCGTCAAAAGGCGATGCAATATCCACCTTTAAGTTTTTATTAAAATTATATACTGTTTGCGAAGCAAGTTTTTCAGACTGATTGAGTTGTTTTGTTAGAAGCAACCGTAAAAAATGTAATTTAGATTCAGGCCTTTCAAGATTATCTTTCGTAAAAGCACCCGCAATAAAGGCCATGGTATAATCCTTATCGCTCGTTTTCTTCCAGGGATCATTTTTTTCATCGACGTTATAATGTATAATAACAGTAGCGTGAGGAATAAATTCATTAATTTTTTTCGCCCTATTGGCAAGATCGTAATCCCTGAAAAAGTCCCAGAAGAATTTATGAGGGTTGTCTTTCATTAATTTATTATAACGTTCGTTATTCATGGCAGAAGCATCTTTCAAGCTATCCAGCACCCTGGCTTTATGAAAAGTTAACCAGTCATTATAGGTACAGTTAAAGGAGGTGAAATCTTTTTGCTGACGTGTAACAAATACTTTTATGCCCAGTTCTTCAAGCATTTTTTTAAGCAAGAACGCGGTGTTAAATGTCAATTCACTTTCAAATAATTTTATAGAATCAGTTGGATGGATAGAATCCTTAACAAAATAAAGATACTTCTGTTCAACCTGCGCATCATTAAGATTTGTAGCGAAATGCCCGGGGTCAATAGCTACACGGTATCCTTCGAAAGGCAGGGCTTTTTTACTTTTCGTTATTTTTTTACGGTCATCAATATAGATCCAAACACTGTCTCGCTGTCTTTTACTGTATTTTTTTGTGCCCTTCAGTTTTAAAAATTCCGATTGTTGTTTGTAAGTGGTATGTTCAAAAAAATCAGCGAGCATGGCAATTTCGCCGGCGTAAATGCTAAATTCTTTAATTCCTCTTGAATTATAAACTTCTATTTCCTTTTCGGTAAACTTTACGCTATTCGAAAGACTTCCTTTAAAATTAAGATACGTTTCAAACCGTTCTTTACATTGATTAATAGTTTGCGCTTCACAAAATGAAACCACGCTGAGCGCTATAACTATCCATTTATTCACCTCATAAATTTAGAATTTTAGTAATCAAATATTTAGTAAATTCAAATGGGTTATTAAATCGCTTATGTTAACAGATGAACAAATAAAAAATATTTTTCGCGAAACGTCCTTCAAAACCTCGCGCTCTGGTGGTAAAGGCGGACAGAACGTAAACAAACTTGAAACCAAGGTAGAAATTGAATTCAATGTAAGTTTATCCGAGAGTCTAACTATTTCGGAAAAAGAAATTATACTTTCTAAATATGCTGGAATAACCGATGATGGCGCTATTAAACTGGTAAGTTCTGAACACCGCACCCAGCTTGAAAATAAAGAGGAAGTCAAAAAAAAACTTGTTGCTCTGTTAAACAAACTTTTAAAACCGGTTAAAAAAAGATATGCTACCAAGCCCTCCCGATCAAGTAAATTAAAAAAACTCGACAGTAAAAAGAAGCGCGGTGAAACCAAAAATCTCCGCAAAAAAATATTTTAATTGCTTTTTAACTCGCTCATATTTACGGTTTTTTTACCTCTTGCTTTTACAGGCTACTGGCTTACACCTCAAAAATACAGGAATTACTTTCTTTTATTTGCGTCCTATTATTTTTATTACAGTTATAATCCCTGGTTCCTTCTTTTGCTAATAGGCACTTCGGCTTTCGATTTCTGGTGTGCCCGGCAAATTCAAAAAAATGAAAACCGTTGCACGAAAAAAATATTATTAGCATTAAGCGTGGTTTCAAATATTGGTCTGCTCTTCATTTTTAAATATTTTGTTTTTTGTTATAACACAACAGTCACCGGATTACACTTACCGTACTCCATCCTGAATCAATTGATAATACCTGCAGGACTTTCATTTTATACCTTTCAATCTTTAAGTTATACTATTGATGTTTACCGTGGAAAATATAAAGCCGATGACAAACTTTCTGATTTTTTGTTATTTGTTTCTTTCTTTCCGCACATGGTTGCAGGCCCTGTAGTTCGCTACAACAGCTTAATGCCCCAGTTAAAAAATTTTACATACTTTAAAAACATTAACTGGCCGGCTTTTGCAAGACTAACGGTTTGGGGATATTTTAAAAAACTTGTCATTGCCGATAATTTAAATCTGATTGTAACACCCGTTTTTAATGATGTAACAGCGTTTTCTGCCATTGAACTTTTTATTGCCGGACTGTTATTTGTAATTCAGGTGTATTGCGACTTTAGCGGTTACAGCGATATTGCTACAGGCATTGCAAAATTATTTAATATAAACTTAAGTTTAAACTGGCGCCGCCCTCTGTTTTCAAAATCGCTCCATGAGTTCTGGCAGAGGAATCACATAAGTATTACAACCTGGTTCAGAGATTACTTATACATTGGTCTTGGGGGCAACCGTGTTAGTTATCCGCGCTGGTTGCTTAATATTTTTCTGGTGTTTTTAATAAGCGGATTTTGGCATGGCGCTAATTTTACCTTTATTGTTTGGGGAGCCATGCATGGCGCCATGTACCTGATTGAGATCTTTCTCAAACAACAATTTCCCCGGACAAAATTGCCGAAAATTATCGGTTGGTTTTACCTTATTATTTTTCACACCCTTACACTGGTTGCATTCAGGGCTCACAACCTGATTGACCTTAAGTACATCTACACTAAAATTTTCAGTTTTCATTCCCCTGCCTACTTCTCTTTTACATCATATTTGCAAAAACAGGACAGGTTCTATTATTTCATAATGCTTTTAATGATTCTTCTTCTTTTTATGAAAGAATTTAATGAAGAATATGCAATTGTTAACCGCACACCAAAAGCATATTTATTTTTGAAACCCGTAGCGTATGTTTTTTTTGTTGTTTTAATTTTTATACTGGGTAATTTTTCGGCAAACACATTTATCTATTTTCAGTTTTGATTAAAAAAGCATTTATATATTTTGCATGCGTAACGGCTATTTTATTTGGTTGCCGTGCTCTGCATTATTATTTGCTTTTAAAACAAACAACCGGTTATTATGCAAAATACAAAACAGCCTTTCTGGAAAAAAATAATTTCAACGTTATATTTTTAGGTTCTTCCAGGGTTGAAATGCATTACGATACCCGCCTTTTTGATAAACTCACAAAACAAAATTCATTTAACTTAAGTCTGGCCGGTGCCACGCCACAAATAGCCTTTGCGGCCCTTGAAGCGTATCTTGAAAAAAGTAAGAGTCCAGCTTATTTATTTTATGAAATTGATTATCATTTCATAAGATACTACAGTTCAGAAATTAAAGAATTTAATAATTATTTTCCGTTCTTAACCAATCGTACGCTAAGAAAAGAATTTAATAAAGTAGACAATCGCATAAATCATTTTTATTATGATCCTTATTTTTCGTTTCCTTACACCGGCTTAAAAAACCTGAGCACATCCTTTCACAGTTTATTGAATATTCCAAACCGCACCGACTCGCTTTATTATAAAGGTTATTTAAAAGAAGTGATGCGCCCACACTTAAAATTTATTCCTTCTACATCTCATTATTCGTTTTTCAATACCACCGATAGAAATTACCTTGACTCTATCATCCTTCTTTGTAAAAAAAATAAAATCAAAATTTCTTTAATGAGTTCGCCCATTTTTGCGGGAGGTAAACTGGATGTGAAAAATAAAATGAAGGTAATTGAACAGTTAAACGATATTGCCTTAATCCATAAAATCACCTATTATGATTACTCTTCCCTTCCATTTTGTAATCGAAGAAATTTGTTCGTGGATCACTTTCATATGAATGCCGCCGGAGCAGTTCTGTTCACCGAATATGTTACCCGTTTATTCAACAATAAAAACCGTTCAATTACGTTAAAATAATGGCAAATTTCAATTTTTTGACTTAAATTTAATACTTCATATGCGTATATTTTTCTTAACAGGATTGCTAATAGGCGCCATTGGTGTGCAGGCCCAGGTTGCCCGAAAATACAGTAATGAATTTTTAAACATTGGTGTGGGCGCACGTGCCCTGGGGATGGGAAATGCCAATATCACTTCCGTTGAAGGGGTTAACGCGGGTTACTGGAATCCTGCAGGACTTTTAAAACAAAAAAATGATCTGGAAGTTGGATTAATGCATGCCGAATATTTCGCAGGCATCGCTAAATATGATTACATAGGTATTTCTAAAAAAATAGACAGTAACAGTGTGGCGGGAATCTCCATCCTTCGCTTTGGCGTTGATAATATTCCCAATACGCTTGATCTCGTTGACGCGAATGGTAATGTCGATTACAACCGCATCACAAGTTTTAACGCGGTTGACTTTGCAGCTCTGTTAAGTTATGCCAGGAGAATTCCAAAATTAAAAGGGGTTGAAGTTGGCGGGAACTTTAAAATCATTCGGCGGAAATTAGGTGAGTTTGGAGGAGCCTGGGGGTTTGGAATGGATGCAGGCGCGATGTATAATTACAAACAATGGAAATTTGCCGCGATGGGCCGAGATATAACAGGTACGTTCAACGCGTGGAGTTTTAACATGAGCGACAAGGATATTGCGACGTTTCAGCAAACAGGTAACGATGTGCCAACCTCATCGCTGGAGGTAACGGTTCCGAAACTGATAATAGGTGGGGCCCGCACTTTTCTTTTCTGGAAGGACAAAATTTCTGTTTTAGGTGAAGTAAATTTAATAAACACGTTTGACGGTAAACGGAATACCGTAGTGAAAACAAATTTTTGGAGTATGGAGCCGGCTATTGGCACTGAAATTGGTTACAAAGGCTTTGTGTTTCTGCGCGGTGGTTTTGGTAATATTCAAAAGCAACTAAACGTGAATGCTACCAGGTATATTACCACGTTTCAGCCTAACTTTGGTGTTGGGGTTAAATACAAAATATTTTCACTTGATTACGCTTTAACTGATATCGGCGACCGCTCCATTGCTCTCTATTCAAATATTTTTTCATTAAAAATAGACTTCAACAGTAAAACAAAATAAGTAAATGAAGAATAGAAAACGGTTTTCCGGAATACGCTTTTTTCATAACCGTTTTACTTCAACCCTTATTAAACTGTTTTTTTATAAATGAAAAAAAAACTGATAATAAGTATCTTTTGTTTGCTTGCCACTTTAACCAAAGCACAGGTATATGGCAATACATGGATTAATTACTCCCAACAATATGTTAAGTTTCCCATTTCAAAAGAAGGTATTTACAGAATTGACTCCCTTACTCTTTCCACACATTACAATCTCGCCACAACCAATCCGCAAAATTTCCAACTATTCATTAAAGGAAAGGAACAGGCATTGTTTATTAAAGGTGATGGAGATGGGAAAATAAATACCGGTGATTATCTTGAGTTTTATGCCAGCCCCTATATGGGTGATATAGATTCACTTCTGTACTGGAATATTAAATACTTACCTAATCCTTATGCTCCTATTTTTAACGACACAATTTACGGGTTTTTGACTTTAAACAATTCTGTGTCTAATAAACGGTATCAACTTGAGACGGACACAAATTCTGTTTTGTATGAAGCGGCTGATCATTTTTACGCGCAAAAAACTTTTACCGGTAAAAATAATTATAACAAAGTACTGGAATATACTTCCGAGGTAAGCGATCCACGGTATACTCAGGCGGAAGGTTACGGCGTTCTTTTTAATAAGGGTGCATCCATTTCTTCTGCTTTTAGCAACCTGAACACCTATACAAATGCGCCTCTCCCAGCTTCACTAACTATTAACTTTTCAGGTAACAGCATTGAAAATACCGTTGGTATCGATCATCAGATTCAAACATATTTCAATGATCAATCATTAACCCCTATTCTTCTTAAAGACACTACGTTTCACGGTTATCAGTTCGTAAGGCAAACGTTTACTCTGAATTCTCAAAACACAACCAGTAACACCAACTTTACTTTAATTTCAGTTTCCTCTCCATCTTTTGCATCCTTTACCAATTCCAGTATTCTTCATTACATCTCTTATTATTATCCGCAGTCCCTCACATTCAATAATCAACCTTTTCAGAAATTATATATTGATAACAGTATTAGCTCCACTAAAAATTTTTATAATTTCAATGGATTTAATTTAGCGGGTTCGTCAGGTGTGTTGTTGTATGATCTAACAAACTTTAAAAAGATCACAGCAACCATTTCCGGATCAATGCTCCGGGCAGTGATACCGGATGCCGCGGGAAGGAAACTATGCGTACTTGCTGCGGAATCACAAACCATTAATGTAAACACGTTAAGAAAAGTAAATAACCAAACCGGTTTATTTACAAATTTTAAAAATGCAGGCGGTACAAAACCATTTGTAATTATATATAATAAAATTACAAAGAACGGCGCCCAATCCTATCAAACGTACAGGCAGACAATTCCCGGGGGAAGTTTTAATGTGATATTAGCAGATATAGATGAACTCTACGAACAATTCTGTTTCGGAATCAACCGCCATCCTCTTTCAATTACTAATTTCGCCCGCTTTTTAAATGATAGTTTACCTAACAAACCTAATTACTTTTTTTTAATTGGTAAAAGCATTGGATGCGATTATTTATACCCTTCTTCCCCTGAAAATCTGATTCCCACAATTGGGATACCAAGCAGCGACAACATGCTCATGTCCAATTTATCTTCAACCACTACCAGCTTTCTGATACCTGAAATTCCGGTTGGACGACTTGCCGCAACCACCAATTCAGAAGTAATGGTTTACCTTGCCAAGGTACAACAGCATGAAAGTTCGGCTCCGGCTGAATGGAAAAAAAAAGTTCTGCATTTTGTGGGTGGTGATGACCTGCCTCTTAATAATCTTTTATCTTCATACATGAGTTCGTACGAACAGGTAATTTCAGATACTTCGTTCGGAGGCAATGTAATAACCTTTAAAAAAAACACAACAGCGCCTATTCAAATTAATATCAGTGACAGTATTAAAAACACGATAAGTGATGGTGCGGCGCTTATTAATTTTTTCGGGCACGGATCGGAACAAGGATTTGACCAGGCAATAGATGATCCGGAACAATACAACAATACGGCAAGATATCCTTTTATTATTGCCAACGCCTGTTATTCGGGCAACATACATGTAGCGGGAAGAAAATCAGTAAGTGAACGTTTTGTTTTTTCAAATCAAAGAGGCAGTATCGGCTTTTTAGCAGCAACTGCCTATGGTTTCGTACACGCCTTAAATAATTACGATACATGGTTTTATGAGGCCTTAGGACGCACCAGATATAATTACGGAATTGGAGACGTTATTAAGGAAACTATTTTAAGAAATACAAATACTGCTGATTCATTAATAAAATTTACGGGCCTTGATATGACACTTCATGGTGATCCAGCCATAAAAATTACCAATGGCGCCTTACCTGATTACAGGATCCAAAACAACAGCGTATCGTTCAATACAAAAAAATATACAGATTCAATTGGCATCACCATTCATATTACCAATTTAGGCAGAGCGGTTCGCGATTCATTTTTTGTAAGAGTGGAAAGGTATTATCCAAACGGAGATTCAGCAATTATATATAAACGAATTCAAGCTCCGTACTTTAAGGATACACTTAAGTTTTTTGTTCTACTTGATTTTAACCGCGGTGTTGGTTTAAATAAATTTACAGTTAAGGTGGATGATTATAATGAAATTCCTGAAAGTCTCGAAAATAACAACAGCACTACTGGAACGGTTGACCTGTTTATTCCTGGAGGAGACATTCTGCCTGTCTATCCTTATAAATTTGCGGTGGTGCCAAAAACAACCACCATTGCATTAAAAGCTTCTACTACAGATCCGTTTGCGCCTTCCAACACTTATCATTTTCAGCTCGATACTTGCGACAAATTTGCTTCTCCGATTCAAAGCGCAATAATTAGCAGTAAAGGCGGCGTTTTGGAATGGGTTGTTAATTTGCCTTTTAAAGACAGCACCGTTTATTTCTGGAGGGTGAGCCGTGACAGCAGCTCCTCTACATCTTCTTTTGTATGGCACGAAAGTTCATTCCAAACAATTAATACGCAACGTGGCTGGGGTCAGGCTCATTTCAATCAATTTAAAAACGATGGATATCAATATGTAAATTATAAAAAACAATTGCGAAAGTTTGTTTTTGAAAACAGTAAACAAAGTATTGCGTGCAGGGACTTTTTTCAGAATTCGATAAACGTTTCTACTAATATTAACTGGTTCTTTAATAATATCACAATGTCCAGCTGGGGCTGTGGGCCAAATGGCTGGAACTTTGCGTTGCTTGATTATACCAGCGGACAACCGGATGAAGTGGTGAGCACTAATTATCCGGCGGCTGGTTATGGTCCGTATAATAATTACGTTTGTGTTTCTAACCAGGTTTTACGTGTATATTCTTTTGGTGCTTACGATTATAATTGTCAGTGCTCGCCTCCAAACTGGAAAACAAACATGGAAAACTTTTTAAATGCCATTCCTCCTAACAAATATGTACTTGCCTACACCATCGACGATGCCCAAATAAGCACGTATAGTAATTCGCTGTACAATGCGTTTGAAAGCATTGGTGCAGTTAGCATTCGCAACACCTCCGATACAGTTCCCTATATTCTGTTCGGCCGCAAAGGAATGACAGCTGGGCAAGGCCATGAAGTAAAAGGCATAAATAAAAGTTCGATCATTACCCTTACCGATAGTATACAAACTCGCTGGAACAATGGCTACATTGCTTCTGAACTGATTGGTCCTTCATACCAATGGAACAGCTTACACTGGCGGGTTGAAAGCGAAGATCTTGTACCGGGCGACACAACCGTAATAAAAGTGATAGGTTATAAAAGCAACGGACAGATTGATACACTCGCAGCATATCAACAGGATGCGGGCGATATTGTTACTCTTGGAAATATAGCTGATGCGTCAGTTTATCCTTATCTTAAACTTATTGCTTATATGAAAGACAATGTAAAAACAACTTCTCCTCA
>JAOQAF010000054.1 GCA_025963735.1 Bacteroidota bacterium | reverse complement strand
GTGATAATCAGGTCTACTTTATGTTGCTGGGTATATTCTTCAATCTCATCTACTTCAAGTCCGCATCTGCAAACACATTCAATTTGTAAATCCGCACTATGGTTAAGCAAAAGCTCACTTTTGGTTTTTTGCAGATTTTGCATGCATTCTTCACCAAGCTCATCCATAGATGGTATAACCATGGGTGTGTCGGAGGTTATAATTGGCACATGATAGACGTGTAATAAAATTAATTTTGATTGGGTTAGTTTCGCCATTTCAACGGCATACTGTATTGCGTTATCTGAAACGTCGGAAAAATCGGTTGGTAATAATATTGTTTTCATGCGTTATTTATAAACGTACGCTCAAAATAGATGCCAGTATGCACAATTTAACAAAACCAACCAAAAATAAGGCCAATACCTTCTTATTAATAAAATTACTTCCCTGCCAAATCCGGTAATGTTGTTGTGTTCAATGCGAGTGATTTTTTCAGGATTCCAAGGGCTAGTTCGAGTTTATCCAGCGCCAGTGTTTCTTTTTCTTCGGCATTAACCATAGTGCCAAGCCTGGCAGAATTGTTTGACAATGAATATGCCTCTTCGCGCATTTCTTTTGCAAGCTTCATGGTGTGTTTTGCTTCACCGTTGAGATCTAGCGCGCTTTCAATACTACTTTCATTTTTAATCTGATAAAGAATAGAATTAAAAATTTTTTCGTTCGCGTTGAACAGTTCAACACTTGCTTTTCCCGAGAGCTCAGAGGCTTCTATTTGCTTTATTTCTATTTGCAGATGCAATTGGTTGGCTGAGACTAAAAGAGTTTGCTTCTCTTGTCCTTTTTTTAAGAACGCCTGGTTGCGAAGTGCATCTTCAATAATAATTAATTGTTCAATATGTTGTTGTGCGGTAATAATGGATTGTTCCTTGATTGTTATAGCGGAGTTTAGGCTTAGGGCCGAGACTGGCTGTGCGGATTTATCATTAAGCAGGGCATCGCTTTTTTCTTTTAATACTTTCTTTTTAGCAACAGTCATGGAAGGGGAGGAAGGTTGTTTGCCGCCCAGTACGTTTAATATACGGTAGGTTGATTCACTGTTGTGTGTCTGGCCAATTACCATTACCCGAATGGTAAGAGCCAGCAATGTTGGAATAAAGTTTTTTGTTTTCATAACGCATAGGTTTTAAATTGGTTGATGATTCCATTAATATTGAATTAAAAATTTGAAAATTATTTTATGAAAAACATTCTGAACCGAATGTTGCGAAACCTGAATATCGGAAGGAATATCACATGATAGAATTGTTTACGTACATTATTTTAAAAGGTTTGATTTAATTTAATTAATTTTTAAAGTATCTTTAATTATGCGTAAGTATGGTTTATTTTCTATTGCCGTTTTTTTCGCTTCAATTTTTTTTGGGCAGGTTAAAAACATTTCCGTATCAACCCCGGCAGAGGTTTCGGGTGGTAAGGAGGCTCTTGAACAGGTTCTGCAAACACAGCTCACTTTGCCAAAGCTTATTCTTACAAAAGAATTTAATAAAGAGGTTATAATGTACTTTGAACTTGATTCACTCAATAAACCTATAAACATCACTTTTAACGAGGCGCTTAATAATTTACTGAGCCTGGAGTTGAAACGTATTTTAAATTTCCTGAAGTTTAACCGTAAGACCGGTTTGTCTGAAACGCCTTATGAATATTATTTAACGTTTAATTTATCAACCGAAAAATATAAGAAATACCAAAAGCAAAAAACCAAAACATTTGTGAAAAGCGAAAGGGTTGCTGACAGTAGTTTTGTAATTCATTTACGGGCGGATAAATCTCCCGAATATTTTAAAGGGGGCGAAGAGGGATTAAATGAATTTATTATAAGCCAGATACTGTATCCTGATATTGCAAAAGAGAAGTCGATACAGGGAACCGTTATACTTGATTTTGTTGTTGAAGAAAACGGCTTTGTGACAAACATTTCTGCAATTCAGAATGTTGGTGGAGGTTGCACTGAAGAGGCAATACGTATTATAAAGCAAACAAAATGGCAGCCGGCGGTTTTAAATAACAAATATGTGAGGTACAAATTAACTTACCCAATCACATTTAATCTGAATAATAATTTTAAGGATAATAGCTCTTCCCGTCAGAGCTCCGGCTATTAATTATTCGGTGCGCCGTTCATATTGGCAGGTTTGTGGTAGTTTGGAATAAGCGTAATCATCTGCAAAATACACATCGTTATCATGGCCCGCCTTTGCAACAGATTTTAAAACCGCGTTTACAGAAGTAATGGCGGTATCCACTTTAAATTTAAGTAGTTTTGAATCTATGTTCCAATCTGCTGAGGTAACACCATTAATTTTGGCGGCTGTTTCAATACGTGCTTTACATTTTTCGCAGTTGCCCCATACTTTTACGGTTTTTTCAACCGATGATTTATCAGCAGGAGTGCATGAGGAAAAGAAGGCTGTAAAAATTATCAGTGTTTTAAGTAAGTACGTTTTCATTTATGGAGGGCTTTAAATTGAAAGTGCAAATTTGCGAAATGTTTAAGAAATAACGGCAAGGAATATCTTAAATTTTTTTCTGCTTTTACATTATCGTGAAAAAGCACAATACTTCCTTCACGAGCCTTGCTGAGGGCGTTTTTCAGGCATTTTTCAGGCTCAATGGCTTCATAATCATAACTGATCGCGTCCCAAAGAACAATTTTGATATCTCTTTCCACAAGTGCCTTGTACTGGGCTCTGCTGAGCTGACCGTAGGGTGGGCGGAACAAATTATTGCCCACGAGGGCCCGGCACTGCTCAACTTCATTTAAATAATCTTTAACATTATTCTTAAACCCCTTGATATGATGCATGGTATGATTGGCAACGGTGTGCCGTTCAGACTTGATTCGCTCGAAAACACCGGGGTTCTTTAAAATATTATCACCCACGCAAAAGAATGTGGCTTTTGCATTAAACTCTTTTAATACATCCAAAACCCATTCTGTAAGTCCGGGAATTGGACCATCATCAAAGGTTAAATAGATGATCTTTTCTGTAGTGTCTACTTTCCATAATGCCTTTGGATAAAGTTTCCGGATCAGAGCATTGGGTTGTATCAGTAATAAATTTTTCAAATTGAATTAAGAAAGTTTATCGGATTGATAAACTTTCTTATTAAATATTATGGCATTTGTTGTTCTGAAGGATTTATTTCTTCCGGAGGCATGATGGATTGCATCCGCTGCATAAACTGTTTCGATAATTCGGCTTGTTTAAATTGCTGAGTTAAGCCGGTAAGGCGGCGCATGATTTCTTTTGCCTGATTCATTTCGCGGTTAAAGGCTATCCGGTGATTTCCTTTTTGCTCGTTATAAATTTTAAGATCGCCTTCAAAAATATCGAATAATTTTTTGGCGAGCTCATTGGCTTTTTGGGTTTCACCAATCTGATAATAAGCGGCGCAGATTGTAAACACTGTTGCGTCGTAAGAAACATTTTCATCGGGCATTACCTGCAAACATTTATCCAGAACAGCTTTTGCTTTTTTGTTTTTACCCTCGCCTATAAGAGCTCCTGCCAATACACCCATTTGCATTCTCAGATTTCCTACCATGCGAACACAGTTTTCATCCAGGTTAACTCCTTTTTTATCCATGCCGCCCCAGAGAAATTTATTCATAATGTTATCATACATTACTTCTGTATTAACCCTGCCGCCTTGCGCTTCTTCCATCTCCGACTGTTTAACAGGTACAAAACGGTATGCCAGACCTTCCAGCTGAAAATATTTTTTCAAACCCACGTATGCTTCATCGCCTGTAGTAACGGCAAAATAAATCGGACGTTTCCAGTCGTTATTAGCAATAAGGTCAAGAACCATTAAGTCATTTTTGGTTATGTAGCTCCTGCCTCCAAGATCCCAGCTAACGCGTTTGGCAAGTCTTGCGGTGTCTTTTACACTTATCACTTTATTATGCATTACTTTTAAACTGTCAACATTTACATATAACAGCTTAGCCGGAAGAATGTCAATTAATTCTCCGCCATTATCCATTTTTGTGGTAGGATCATCGCTAATGGCTTCTTTAAGGGCAACCCTTAAATCCATTGGCTTTTGATTCTGGGTATTAATAACAAGGTATTCTAATTTAGACGCCTGTAATTTTTCCTCAGGAATTGTAAAAGGAACTGGCTTGCTGTCATATGCGGCGCGACGCATCTGATTAATGTACCAATCTGTTTGTAATAAACTTAAATTTACTACTCTCACATCGGTTCTTATTCCTTCAACTTCCTGTGCGTACCATAAAGGGAAAGTATCGTTATCTCCATTTGTAAATAAAATAGCGTTAGGCGCGCAGCTTTGCAGGTAATTAATAGCTACATCGCGTGATAAAGTTCTTAAAGAACGGTCATGATCATTCCAGCCTTCTTTAGCCATTATACCCGGAACAATTAAGCTAAGGGCTGTTGAGCCAATGGCCATTCCCATGGTTGCAGCCTTTTTACTCAATTTGTCATAAATGAAAAGCACACCAAAACCTATCCAGATGGCAAAGGCATAAAAGCTTCCTGCATAGGCGTAATCACGTTCACGTGGCTGATATGGCGTTTGGTTCAGATAAATTACAATAGCGAGACCCGTTAGTAAAAAGAAACACAGTACAACCCATGCATCGGGTTTGTTACGTTTAAAATGAAAGAACATTCCTAATAATCCCAATATGAGTGGAAGTGCATAAAAATGGTTCTCGGCAAAATTATTTTTATCGCGGTATATTTTTTTGGTGGTGTCGCTGTCGTAAAAGAAATTATCAAAAGCGGTAATTCCTGTTACCCAATTGCCTTCCATTGTATTTTTCATCATACCCTGCACATCATTTTGCCTACCCACAAAATTCCAGTAAAAATAACGCAGGTACATAAAACGCAGCTGATAAGTAAAGAAATAATTCAGATTGGCCATCATGGTTGGAATTTCAACTGTTTCGGTTTCGCCGTGCCGGTTTTCCATTACCTTATTACGGTGATGCTCAGCCACATTACCCCAGTATTTATAAGCCGCTTCATGATGAGACTGCTGACTCCACATGCGAGGGAAAATGGTACAGAATTCTTTTTCGTATTTTGGAATTGAATTCTGACGTGAGTCAATTACTTTGTAATTTTTATTTTTTTCATCCTTGGCGTAAATCGGATCGCCGCTGCCGTATTCGCTTTTAGCAACTGCAGGCGCGTTGTAATATTGTCCGTAAAGAATTGGCCAGTCGCCATATTGCTCACGTAATAAATACGATAACATGTTAGGCGCGTTTTCAGGATCGTTTTCATCCATTGGCGGATTGGCCTGGGAACGGATCACTAAAACAAAAAAGGAAGAATAGCCAATAAGTAAAGTGGCAAAACTTAAAAAGATAGTGTTAAGGGTAATTGTTTTAGATTTAAAATAATGAATTGCATAAAGAAAACCAGATAACATAACAAGTCGGAAAAACTTACCGCTGTTGCTCGGCGCAGTAATTACAGCAAACAGAACAAGAATAATTCCCGCGTAAAACCCGATCTTATAATGCTGTTCTTTTTTACTAACGGTGTACATAATAAAACCGGTTAAAGAAACAATCAGTAATAAAAAGAAAACGATAGTACCTGTGCTGTATCCGAGGTGCATTTTGTTAGTGAAAAACACTTCATAATCACTAATGAACTTTACCATTTTAGGAATGATGAGGTTTTGAATGAGTCCCAGAATCATTACTGAAGAGATGCCTGCAATGAAAAAACCTTTCCACGTGAATTTGTATTTTTTAAAATAGATGATAAAACCAATTGCAGGGATAACAAGTAAATTAAGTAAATGGACGCCAATAGAAAGTCCTACCAGGTAAGCAATAAGCACGATCCAGCGTAAAGCGCTTGTTGGACTAACAGAATCTTCTTCGTCCCACTTTAAAATAGCCCAGAAAACAATGGCAGTAAAAAAAGAAGACATGGCGTACACCTCGCCTTCAACGGCGCTGAACCAAAAAGAATCGGAGAAGGTATAAGCAAGTGCACCCACCATACCTGCGCCAAGAACCGCCCATTGCTGACTTTTAGAAAGATCAGCAACTTTTTGTCCTAACGCTTTGATGCCCAATCGGGTAATTGTCCAGAATAGAAATAAAATAGTAAAGGAGCTGCAGAGAGCGCTCATAACGTTAATCATCATACCGGCGCGTGAAGGATCATCTCCGCCTAACAATGAGAAAAACCTTCCGATAAGAAGGAAAAAAGGAGCTCCGGGAGGGTGACCCACTTCAAGTTTATAGGAACAGGCAATGTATTCGCCGCAATCCCAGAAACTTGCGGTTGGTTCAATGGTGCTGCAATAGGTAACGGTAGCGATGGCCCAAACGATCCATCCAATGAGATTGTTAAGTTTAATAAATTCTTTCGTCATCATAAATTAATAATGTTTGCGAAGTTAGTATTTTACCCGGTTTATTTACGAACGAATTTTTTGAAAAAATATTGGTGCGAAGTAAAATAATAGTATCTTTGTGGCCTGTTTTTATGTTTTAACAGATCAACAGTATTGCCCGATCGTCTAATGGCAGGACTTCAGTTTTTGGTTCTGACTATGTTGGTTCGAATCCAGCTCGGGCAACAACAAAACCTCTTCAGTTTACTGAAGAGGTTTTTTGTTTTGCGCCAAACCTCAAGCTTGCTTGATCGGAGTTAATCCAGTTGTTTTTAGCCGATACGAATAAACGGGAACAAACCTCAAGCTTGCCTGATGGTGAAGGCGTGAAACAAAAAAACATTTTTCGCTTTTCACGAAAAAAAGGTTTTGTTGAGCATCAACCTTCTCTCGGCTATCAGCGAAGCAAATCCAGTTTAGTTTTACTTTCGCCGACTTCTGAAGTACTCATTCTAATTTTCAATAACGATTTGCTTGCAAACTGAACGTCCTTCTGTGTCTGTCAATTTAAGAAAATATAATCCTTTTGTGAATGTAGGCAGTGGAAGTTTATTCTCAAATCCTTGAAGGATTTGATTATAGAGAATTTTCCCATCGGTGCCTATTATAGAGACGTTCAAAGGAAGATGAGATTTATGTGATATGATAATCTGCCCACTGCATGGGTTTGGATAAACAGTAACTTCATTCGCATTTATATCTCTATGAACCAATCCGTCCGGTTGTTCGTCAAGCAGCATTTTTGCAACAAAATCAACTGCCTGGTATGCATACGGTGCTTGAACACTATCATTTGCTAGTTTTAGAAATGTAGCAAAACCAATGAAGAATGCTTCATTTCTATGATTAAAATAGATTGAAGAAGAAGAGGCAAAATAATGCTGTGGTACTTGAGTCCACGAAAGTTGACCAGAAGGATCAAGCTTTCCCATTCTTAGCTGCCATCCCCACGACTGAGTCATTGCAACACCGTCAACTAGTAAAGTGCCTTCTGTTTCACCGGCGAAATATAAAGAGCCTCCTGGTGACACCTGAAAATTAAGACCTGCTCTTGCGAGACTTTTTCCAATATGAGTTAGCCATTCGCGTACCCCATTGCTATTTAATTTTAAAGCAAAATTTTCCTGTCTTAAGTTTATATCGCAATTGCACTCATAATAAAGATAACCGTCATCCACGCGAAGCGAATCTTGAAAACTACCTCCTATAAATACATTGTTAAATTTATCTACACTCAGTTTTATTGATTTAGCACCTTTAATAATTTTATACCAAAGTATCTGTCCGCTTGGGGCCATCTTTATTACATAAGAATCTGTTCCATATCCGTTTACTGGTACGCTCAGTGACTGATCAACTTTAAGAGAATCATAACATGCTCCAGCAATTATTAGGTTATTGTTTGCGTCTTTTAAAATAATTGGTACATCAGAATAGATTTCGAATGTTCTATACCATAGCAAATTAAAATTGGCATCGCAAATTGCAGCAAATCGTCTTTGAGTTTGTCCAGTATTTAGGATCAATTGCCCTTTAAAATTAAGAGTATCTGAAACAGTCCCGGCGATAAATAGATTATTATTTCCGGCGTCTTGCAATTGTAATATGTAATTTCCAGACTTGAACTGAACATAGTTTTGTAAATAACCATTTTCGTTTATTCGAACAAGTGAATAACCGCCTGTGGGATTTGGCTGTATTGTATCATTCGGAAAGTATACTGGATTAGTTTGTATGATATTTGTGACAAGATCATTGTTTTGCAAACTTATCATATCGAATGTATTATAAGTCCAGGGATTTACCCAGAGTGTTGTTCCGCTCGAATCAATTCTGGACAACTTCGCTTCAAGAAATTGCGGCCCGTTAATAATAAAATTCGCATAGACACCTCCTCTGGAGTCGGGTCTAATCTTACAGCCTTGGGTTACTCCTAAATCGCGGAGCCAGAGCCAATTCTGGCCAATCCCCTGGAAATAGCAAAACAAGATGAGCAAAATGACTTTTTTCATTAATATTTCAAACTAAATTAATATGCCATAATATTACCCAGATAAATTTACAGATCTACAGGTCTAGTAAATTTATACTTAACCAAAAGCTTTTGCTTTTTAAACCTGCTTCAGTTTCAAAATAATTTTTACGGCAGAGTTAGAGTTACATGCGCACCTTTATAAGTGACCAATAAATAAAAACAAAAAAAGCGCAGAAAAATTATTCCTGCGCTTCTTGATTAAATTGATAGATTAAAGCGTTCCTCTTAAAGCTTGTTCTCTTTCAATGGATTCGAACAAGGCTTTAAAGTTACCTGCACCAAATCCTTTAGCTCCCATGCGCTGAATGATCTCGTAAAATAAAGTCGGCCGATCTTCAACCGGTTTTGTAAAGATCTGTAACAAATATCCTTCTTCATCGGCATCCACCAGAATAGATAAGCGCTGAAGTTCTTTAATGTCTTCCTTCATCATATCCATATGCGCGCCAAGGCGTCGTGGAATATCATCATAATAAGCCTGAGGCGGTGGTGGTAAAAATTCTACGCCACGCTCTCTTAATTCCTTTACGGTTTTTATAATGTCATCTGTAGCAAGCGCCAAATGCTGAACACCCGGACCTTCGTAAAAATCAATATACTCTTCAATCTGTGATTTTTTCTTTCCTTCAGCGGGTTCATTGATCGGAAATTTAATGCGTCCGTTACCATTACTCATTACCTTACTCATAAGGGCAGAATATTCGGTTGTAATTTGTTTGTCGTCGAAACTTAAAAAGTTAACAAAGCCCATTACCTCTTCATACCATTTAACGGTGGCGTTCATTTGGTTCCAGCCCACGTTGCCCACCATATGATCAATAAATTTTAAACCAACCGGTGAAGGATTGTAATCACTTTTCCATTCTTTAAATCCGGGTAAAAACATTCCTTTATAATTTTTGCGTTCAACAAATAAATGCACTGTTTCGCCATATGTATAAATTCCTGAGCGAACCACTTCGCCATGTTCATCCTTCTCAACCGTTGGCTCCATGAAAGGTTTGGCGCCGCGTTTAACGGTTTCTTCAAAGGACTTTCTCGCATCTTCCACCCAAAGCGCAATAATTTTTACTCCGTCGCCATGCTTTTTTACATGTTCTCCAATGGGCGAATCGCTGGTAAGCGCCGTTGTTAGTACAATACGAATCTTATCCTGTTTTAAAACATAAGAAGTGCGGTCTTTTAATCCGGTCTCCAATCCTGCATATGCATAGGATTGATAACCAAAAGCGGTTTTATAATAGTGCGCGGATTGCTTGGCATTTCCTACATAAAACTCAACATAATCAGTTCCTAACAATGGAAGAAAATCCTGCGCTCCTTCAAATATTTTTTCTAAACCGTACTCTACATTTTTAATATCTTTTGCCATATAAATTAATTTTTGACTTGATGATTTTTAGATTTTTTGAATTTACAATTGATCATTGCAGAATTTAAATAATTCTGAACTCTAATTTTTCCGGGCTCCACATAGCCATGGATAGCGCCATTAATATCTTTTTATTGGTCATTGTGTTTTCCAAAGTTAACGAAACAGAAAATCTAAAACAAGTAAGAATCAGGAAGAAATAACATTTTCTGACATCGCAAATTTGCCGGCTTTTTGCCTGTGTTTTTTCATCTCAAAAACAACAAGAGGTATGATAAAAACTGTAGGACCAAGCCAAACAAGGACCTGCGGCGCATGGATCCATTTATTATTGTTTACAAGAAAAGCTGTTAATGCGCCAATGTAACTTCCGCTCATTCCGCTAATGTGAGCTAGGAGCCAGTAGTTGCGGTATTCCTGTTGTCCGGTGAATCTTTTAATGGTGATGTAATTTCCGCGTATCCCTAGAAAACCGAAGGCCAGACTGATTATACCAAAGGAAGTGTTGCCGCTAATTAATAAAAAAGCCGCGAAGCCAAGAAAACCAATATGCATGACTCCGAAAAACAGTTCGATGCTCCAGTCAAACCACGTTGGTTTTTGACCGAGGTGAAGTTTTTTTAGTTTCAGCGAGCGGTAGGCCGTAAGGCAAGCATAGTACGTAAAAAAAGAAACGCAGAAAAGAAATATGTTGAGTTTTATAACTGACAAATAAACGGCCGTAGAGCACACAACGGTCATTGCCCAGAAATAAATTTTCCCTACAGGGCGGTGTATTTTTAACTTATTCCGAAAAAGAATAGCTAATAATCCGCTTAAAAGAGCAATGGTTGCAGCGGTAATATGAAGAATTAAAATTGACAGGGTGAGCTTTTCCATAAATATTTTTTTTTCAAAGGTAGGTCTCATAACAGGGCCCTTGCAAATTAAAGGGTTGGCCCGCAACGTTTTGGGATAAATAAAACAGGTTTGGGACGAATGACAATCCCCGGGATGAATAACAAATTAATTTCCGTTAAGCTTTTGAAGAAGTATCGGGGCATAAGTTCTTGAAACCGGAATGGAATCCTGAATTTGCGGAAAAGAAAGCCGGTAACCCGCGGCGTTTCCTTCAATTTTTTTAATGTTTTTAAGATTTACAATAAAAGTCCGGTGGCAACGAATAATTTGAGGGGAAGTTAGTTGCGATTCAAGTCTTTTTAAACTGCTCCGAATCAGATGTTTTTTTTGAAGAGTTCCATCCATAAAAATTACATTGGAATAATTATCTGCCGATTCGATATAAAATAATTGATCGGGGTTTAATACCAGTTTATCTTTTCCATTATCTGCAATTAAAGTAAGCGGCGAAATTAACGGGGTTTCATTTAAATTAACGGATGAAGAAAGTTGATGGCTGAGGTGAGAATTTATAGCCAATGCTTTTTCATAGTTTATTTTTAAGAGCTTATTATGTTTTAATATTACATGCAGGGTAACCGGAAAAATACCAATGGATAAAACCGACAATAAAGCGCCGGGAAAATTATTAATGGTAAGCGGCACAGCGCCAAGTAAACCGGCGTAAATCATATTGCCCAACGCAATGAAACAAAGAACCGTTATGATGGCTGCCACCTCTGACCATATTCGCCATCTATCTTCCAGTGTTTTTCGCTGAATAATAACAGAGATACCAAAACTTACAAGTAATGGAATAATAAATGAAACTAACCCAAACCCAAGGAGCTTTAAAGTTTTATAGGAAGTGTTCCACTCCGCAATGTGAAAGGGCTGGAAGACGATAAGAAAAAAAGCTATAAAACAGCCAATCAAAAAATTAATCCAAATGTCATTTTTTACTTTGCCGGTATAAGGGTAGGGTTTATTTAAAAAAGAAAAAAGCATTTAAATTATTTCGCCGTAAAGATCAAAATCCGTAGCGCTGCTTATTTTTACTTTAGCGAAATCTCCTATGCGTGCATAGTTTTCGTCAGTTGCTTTTACCAGCACTTCATTATCAACATCCGGACTATCAAACTCAGTTCGCCCAACAAAATAACCACCCTCTTTCCTGTCGAAAAGAACTTTATATTCGTTACCGATCTTTTTTTGATTATTTGTAAATGAAATTTCCTGTTGAACTGCCATAACTGCGTCGGCGCGTTTTTTCTTGGTCTTTTCTGAAACATCATCCTTTAGGTTAAAGGCGTGCGTATTCTCTTCGTGCGAATAAGTGAAAATCCCCAAGCGGTCAAACCTGGTGTCTTCCACCCAGCGCAACATTTCTTCATGATCTTTTTCAGTTTCGCCGGGATAGCCCGCTATTAGCGTTGTACGAATGGCAATGCCCGGAACTTTATCCCTGATTTGATTTACTACATCAATGGTTTTTTGTTTGGTAATGCCACGGCGCATACTCTTTAACATATTGTCGCTGATATGTTGAAGAGGCATATCCAGATAATTACAAACATTGGATTTGTTTTTCATTACATCGAGTACTTCCATCGGAAAGCCGCTTGGGAATGCATAATGAAGCCTTAGCCAATCAATTCCGTTTACATCGCTTACCCTGTCAAGCAAATCTGCCAATTCTCTTTTCTTATAAATATCTAATCCGTAATAGGTAAGATCCTGTGCAATGAACAATAATTCTTTGGTGCCGTTGGCTGCCAGTTTGTTGGCGCGTGCCACCAGTTCTTCCTTTGCAACTGAAATGTGGGTTCCGCGCATTAGCGGAATGGCACAAAAGCTGCAGGGCCTGTCGCAACCTTCGCTGATTTTAAAATAAGCGTAATGATTTGGTGTAGTAAGTAAACGCTCACCAACCAGTTCGTGTTTATAATCTGCTTTTAAGGTCTTTAAAATTTTCGGCAATTCTCTGGTGCCAAAATAAGCATCAACCAAAGGAATTTCTTTTTCAAGATCAGCCTTGTAGCGTTCGCTTAAACATCCTGTTACATATACTTTTTCAACAGCCCCATCTTTTTTTGCCTGTACAAAGCGTAAAATGGTATCAATACTTTCCTGCTTCGCGTTTTCTACAAAGCCACAGGTATTAATAATCACAATGTTGTGATCATCGTCTTTGCTCTCGTGTTCCACCGAAAAATTATTAGCTTTCAATTGACCCATTAAAACTTCACTGTCAACTAAATTTTTGCTGCATCCTAATGTAACAACGTTTACTTTATTTTTTCTGGTAGTTCTGGTTTTCATTAATAATTTTTCTCAATCGCTGCTAATAGTTATCTTTAGGCAAATAAAAATTATCGTAAAACCCTTTAAAAGCCCTATGGCAAAGATACCTATTAACATTGCACAATGCTAAAATTTTTCAAAGATTATAACCGGTTTTTACTTCCGCTGTACTTGTTAGGGGGCCTCCTGCTTATTGGTGTTTTGGGGTATGTGGTTATTGAAAATTATAGTGTTTTCGACGCCTTTTACATGACCGTAATTACCATTGCTACCGTGGGTTACGGCGAAACCCATCCTCTTGGCACAGCCGGGCGCCTTTTTACCTCCTTTTTAATTATAACAAGTTTTGGTACATTTGCTTATGCTGTTAGTACCATTACACGGTTTGTAACGGACGGAGAATTTAACAAATTTTTTAAAAATAAAAGATTGAACGAAGCTATTGAAAAATTAGACGAGCATGTGATTATTTGCGGTTACGGTCGTAACGGAAGGCAGGCAGCACAGGTATTTAAAAAACATGATAAGCGCTTTGTTGTAATTGATAAAGATGAAAAGCTTACCAGTTCAATTACTCACAAATTTTCGGAACTTGTTCTTGCCGGTGATGCTACACAGGATGAGGTTTTAATGGAAGCAGGCATCATGAGAGCGAGCGCCTTAATTACCACTTTACCCGATGATGCGGATAATTTATTTATTGTGTTAACGGCCCGATACCTTAATCCTACGCTTAATATTATTTCAAGGGCTAGTGATGATGGAAGTGATACCAAATTAAAAATTGCTGGTGCGGATAATGTGATAATGCCTGATAAGGTAGGAGGCGCGCACATGGCGAGTTTAATAATGAAACCTGATGTAATGGAGTTTATTGATCAGATAACAGTTCAGGGCGGCGATAGCATTAACCTTGAAGAAATTACTTTTGATAAACTTACCGAAACTTTAAAAAATAAAACATTAAAGGATTTGGAAATCCGTAACAAAAGCGGCGCTAATATTATCGGGTATAAAACTGCCGGTGGTGATTATGTTGTAAACCCGAGCGCTGATACACAAGTTATTCCGCATTCAAAAATATTTGTTCTCGGAACCCCCGAACAAATCAAAGCTCTTAAATTAATTCTATTAGAATAGTTTTAATTTTTTCCGGTTTTTATACCGGGTCAACATCCAGCTGAATTCTGAAATTCCATTTTTTATAGTTGGTATGAAGCTGCGTAATGGCTTCAAATAAATTGGTGCGGATACTGAGCGCAGATTCCTGTTTACTGGTTTTGATCAACAGGTTTTTATAATATTGATTTTTAATTTTTGAAACCAAAGGAAATTCGGGTCCCAGAATGTTTTCACCGAAGTGTGGTTTTAATAAAACAAGCAGTTCATGTGCCAGGTGATTTACTTCATTAATATCTTTACCAACTACACTAAGTTCTATTAACCGTGAAAAAGGCGGGTAATTATATTGTTTCCGTTCTTCAAGTATGGAAGCATAAAAGCTTTCGAGATTATGCTTCGTTATATTTTCAATAACAACATGATTGGGCTGGGAGGTTTGAAGAAAAACCTTTCCTTTCTGTGAACTCCGCCCTGCCCGGCCCCGCACCTGAGTGATTAACTGATACGCTTTTTCAAAAGACCGAAAGTCCGGAAAGTTTAAAATAGAATCGGCGTTTAATATTCCAACCACACTTACGTTATTAAAGTCAAGACCTTTGGTAACCATTTGTGTGCCAATTAAAATATCAATTTGTCCGTTTTCAAAATCATCTATTAATTGTTTATAGGCGTATTTGCTGCGTGTACTGTCAAGATCCATTCTGGCAATTTTAGCGTCCGGAAAAAGAATTTCTATATCCTCTTCTATTTTTTCGGTGCCCAGCCCTTTAAAATGTAACTGGTTGCTTCCGCAGGCAGCGCAGGTTTTTGGAGGTGAAACAGAGTAGCCGCAATAATGACACACCAATTTTTGGTGATGTTTGTGAAAGATAAGCGATACATCACACTGAACGCAATGTGGTACATGGCCACATTGTTTACACTCTGTATAGGGCGCAAATCCCCGCCGGTTCTGAAATAAAATCACCTGCTCTTTTCGTTTTAGCGCGCTTTCTATTCCATTATATAAAGGTGGTGTCAAGCAAGCCTTCATCTGATTGCTTTGTTCAAAAAATTTAAGATCGCAAACTTCCACTTCTGTACCGCCGCTTTGTACGTATTGATTTTTTAAATGTACAAGAGAAAATTTATTTTGCTGTGCGTTATAAAATGATTCAATGGCCGGTGTAGCACTTCCCATAATAATATTAGCGTGATGAAGGCCGGCCAGATAAAGTGAACAATCGCGTGCGTTATAGCGTGGCGAGGGATCATGCTGTTTAAAGGAATTATCATGTTCCTCATCAACAATAACCAAACCTAAATTATTAAATGGAAGAAACAGGGACGAACGTGCTCCTAGAATTATTTTGTATTTGTTTTTTGTACCCTCAGAATTTACATTTTGATTAAGTATGTTATTCCATATTTCAACTCTTTCATTTTCGCTGAAACGTGAATGGTATACGCCCACCAGTTCTCCAAACACAGCTCTCAGTCGTGTTATAAGCTGAGTGGTTAGCGCAATTTCCGGTATTAAAAAAAGCGTCTCTTTATTGAGAGCGAGTGTGTCTTTAATCAGCTGAATATAGATCTCCGTTTTTCCACTGCCTGTAACTCCCTGTAACAAAACCGGTTTGTTTTTTTCGAATTCCGTTTTAATATTTGTATAAACATCTGCTTGTTTCGTGCTTAACTCTTTATCTTTTGAATTGCTTTTTTCAAAAAGTAACCTTCCTACTTCAAACTCCTGTTCAATCAGAATATTTTTTTTTACCAGCGCGTTTAATGAAGAAGCTTCAACTTTCTTTATCAACTCGCTTTTTCTGACCCAGTTGCCGGTTTTATCATTTCCGGTTTTTGACAGGTGTAAAAAATAAAGTAAAGCTTCGGCCTGTTTAAAAGCTTTTTTTTCAAGCTGATTTAAAGCCTCTCCTAATCTGGATTCAACCGTGTATTCGTCACTTAATTTTAAAAACGAAACCAGTTTAATTTTAAATTTATCTTTTACCTCTTCGTAAACAACAATAGCGTTTTTTTTAAGAAGATTATTTATTATAGGTTGAACTGATTTAATGCCCAGTAGCTTCGCAAGGTCATCCATACCCGGATTGTCGCCGGAGATAAGATTGTCAAGTATAAGGTGTTCTCTTTCAGTAAAAAATGAGTGTTCTACTTCCTCAAAATTAAACTCGCTGTTTAACTGAATGTGCGAAGTGCTGCTTAGTTTTAATCCTGAAGGTAAGGCGGCATTCATAACGTCGCCGGGATTGGCGCCATAATAAAAGGCGAGCCAGTCCCAGAATTTTAATTGAAGTGTGGTAACAATTGGGTTTTCATCCAAAACGCCTTCAATGTATTTTGCCTCATAGCCTTGAGGCGCCTGTTCGTGAATGCTGTATACTATTCCGGTGTAAATACGTGTTTTTCCGAATTGAACCAATACCCGTTTTCCAATCCCTATAGTTTCGTTTAGTTCATAGGGGACTCTGTAAGTGTATTTATTAGGAACACCAAGTGGTACAATTACATCGGTAAAAAAGGTGGCGCGCTGCATTAACTGATTATGTATGCCAATATAATACCACTAACCATCATTATAATTTTAGCTACGTTATATTTGTGCTGTTCGCTTGTTTCAAAAAGAATTGCCGTTGAGATATGTAAAAAAATACCGATAACAATTGCAAAAGCCGCCTGACTATATTGATGATAGTTTTGCAAGCCGAAAGATTGAAGCGAATAACTAAATAGATATCCTAAAGGGGTCATCAGTGAAAACCCAAGTAACAGAAACAAAATATTTTTACGACTGGTTTTATGTTCTTTTAATAAGAGAACAAAAGCAATTGAAATAGGAATGTTATGTAATATCAAACCATAAATTAATTGGTGGTTAATTGGTGATGAATGAAGCGGAAGCGCATTGAGATTATAAATAGGCAGGCCTTCCAGAAAAGAATGCAACATCAGACCTATAATTATTCCAAAAGGCAGATGATCGTGACATTCTTTACTGTGTAAGTGAACATGTCCGTGTTCAATTCCTGTACTAAACGTATCCATGGCCAGCTGAAGGCTAAAGCCAAGCACTATAAACAGTCCGGTTAATTTTACATTATTAAAGGATGGCTCGCTCATAGTGGCGGCAAATGCTTCGGGCAATAGGTGAATAATTGAAATTGAAAATAAATAGGCTGCGCTGAAAGCCAGAAGCAATCTTAAACTTACCTGATTTATGGAGGCTTTAAGAGCAATTAACCCCGATAATAGTATTGGGGCTATCAAACAAATTATTGCGATGGTAGTAGTCACTTTTATTTTTTAAAAATTAAGATTAACCTTTCAGAAGTGTTTTCATCAAAAGGCTCAAGCGCATAATTACCGTACACATTCTGTAATATGAATTTACTTTGTAAGGCAAACTTTTCGAAATCTTCTTTTTCCAATAAAGTCACAGTTTCTTCAAAAAAATAATTTTTGGAATTATCCTCAAAGCTTATTTTTTTATGAATGATATTATTCTCAATGAATTTGTTTATGTGAAAGGTCACGTCTTCGCGCACTTCATCATATTGCGGTTTTAAGGATTGCTTTACCTTTTGAGCGTTAAAGAAATCTATTACAAAAAGTCCGCCGGGTTTTAATGCAGCATGTACGTTGTTAAATACACTGAAATTATCCCTGTAATTATCAAAATAACCAATGCTGGTAAACAGATTAACCACACAGTCAAAATAATTTATTCTGAAGGGACGTCTCATATCGTGAACATAAAATTCAACATTTGAGCTTTTATGTTCCAGGGCTTCTTTGATGCTGTTTTTAGCCAGGTCGGTACCTGTTACCTGAAAGCCTTTTTTACCAAATGCTATAGTGTGCCTTCCTTTGCCGCATGCAAGATCCCAGATTTTTGCGGATGGGGCCAGTGCAAGATGAGCGCAAAGTTTGGCGATAAAAAAATTGGCTTCTGTATCATCTCTTTTATTATAGAGTAAATGATAGTATTTTGAATCAAACCAATCTCTGAACCAACAGTCCTTATTCATCATGTAAAATTAGTAAAAATGCGGGGGCTGGAATATTAAATTTCCTTATAATTTTTATTTTCGCCTGGCCGCCAACCCGTCAGCTTCTCTATCCATAACAGGAACCTGTATTTTAAATTTACTTTGGCTTTTTTGCGGTCGTAAATAAATTTCCAGTGAGCGTTTTCAATCCTCTGCTTCATTACCTGTGGATGAGTGTTTTTGTATTCTCCAAGCAAATCAATATTGTTGTAATCAAAATCTTTTACTTCGGGTATATTTTTTTTCATCCATTCATCATTATGCCACATTTTATGAAAGCTTTCCTGTTTGGCCTGTTGTGCCGTGGGAGGCTTCACCCATCCATAATGATAAATATAACAGTATGTGTTTTTAACCTGTAATTTTCTGTTATCATTAAACCTGAAGCCCTGGGCGTCTTTGTAGGATCGAATGGATTTATTATTGCGTACAATTCTTATTTCTTTTGAATACCATCGCCGGCCAACTCCTATGTAATTATAATGTCCGTAAAAATGGTGGTAGTTAAACAGCAGACCGTTAATCTTTTTATCATCCGCATATTTCTGTGCGCATTCTTTTATTTTAACAAGATCATTTTCATGTACGCATTCATCGCTCTGAATGTAAAAGCACCAGGTAAATTCCTCCGGTATCATATCAAATACTTTATTTGTTTCGTCTGCAAGCACTGCGCCTCCTTCACGTTTCGAATCATCCCAAACTGTATCAATAATTATTATTTTATCCGAAGCCAGAGATTCAATTAATATTCTGGTGTTGTCATCGCTTTGTCCTACGCCTACGTAAAAAGCATCGCAAATGGGCAATATGGAGGTGATTGCTTCTATAACCGGATAATCAAATTTTATAGCATTCCGTATAATTGTAAACCCCGCAATTTTCATGTCTGAAATTTTAAAATGGATAACCTATCCCAAAGTTAGCTACTATTTCTTTCCATGGCTGCTTGTCAAACGTCCAGCGGCTAACGGGATCATATTTAGGATCTCTTATGGGTACGGCAAGGTCGAGCCGTAATACAAAAAAACTGAGGTCCCACCGGATTCCCATGCCACTTCCAATGGCAATTTGTTTGTAAAATTCTCCAACTAAAAATTCGGCCTTTGGCTTTGTTTCATCTTTTTGCAAACGCCAGATATTACCTGCATCCACAAAAAAAGCCCCGTTAAAAGATTTAATGATATGAAATCGGTATTCAAAATTTCCTTCCAGCAGCATATCACCAATTTTATCGTATCGTGTTGAACTTATGCGTGGGTCGTATCCTCCCGGGCCGAGTGTGCGCGCGCGCCAGGCCCGAACACTATTGGGACCGCCGCTGAAAAAACTTTGCTCGTATGGCAATACTCCAAGATTGGCCAGGGGTTTTCCAATTCCTCCCGCTAATCGATAAACAATGCGGCTCTTCTTTCTTACCGGAATGTATATTCTGTAGTCAATGTCTGCTTTTAAAAATTGCGCGAAGGGTATGCCAAAAATTAAATAGCGATCTAATGAATCGGCTTTTGCACCTGATGATTTAAAATATTGACGCAAAATATTACCAGAAGACTGTAAATTAAGTCTTACATAACTTACAGCCCTTTTGCTGGTGTTGGTGTTTTCTTTTGAAATATAGGTAACGCCATATTTGCTTAATGTTGTGATGTGATCCTGAAATGAGTTTAATAAAAAAGCGTCCTGAAGTTTACTCAAATCATCTTTAAAAGATTGCTGTAAGTCTGCACGCACAAGGTACACCTGAAAAGGAACAAGATCGTGTCTTAACCTATTTTGAAATGTTTTAAAATTAAAACCGTAATTAACGTCGGTAATTACTCTGCTAAATTCAGGACGTGCCTGGTAATTAACCGAAGTTTTTACAAAGGTGTGGGGCGCCATTTCTTTTTTAAACGGCAACAATGAAAATGGAAAAAACGCCCGCGGCACTGAGAATGTGGCTTCCGGACCAAACTGGATGGTGTTGAATGTTTTTTGAATTTCGTTAATGTTTGGATTTTTATCGTTATTAAATTGTTGCTGAGCAATAAAAGCGCCTTGTAGTTTGATTTCAAAAAGTTCGCCTCCTTTAAAAAAGTTTTTGTTTTGAAACACCAGACTGCCATCTACTCCAAGGTTACCGGAGGTGTTTATTCCTTCAGTTTCTGCAGTAAGCGACTGTTTAATAAACGGAATGCAAACAATGTAACAATCAAGTTTACTGTTATTGTCAAGGCTTTTTAAGAATTGAATGGTAACATTTTTAAATATTCCGAGTCCTAAAAGCGCTTTGTAGGTTATCTCCGCGGTGTCTTTTCTGAACAAATGTTCTTTGTGAATATCGATGTTGCTGTAAATAAGACTTGGGCGATAAGCCAGCTTTTTATTTAAAAGAAATATGGCATCGCTTTTGGCAAACCTTACGGTGTCTTTAAAGGATGCTTCCCGCAGATTACCGGATACCGGCTCGGTTATTACATAAATATTTTCTATTTTAAATTTGGTGTGATTTACATATACAAGAGAATCGTTTGATGAACTATACTGACGCGAAAATTTTTTAAGAATAAGTTTAACCGAAATAGACCTGTTATTATAGTTGGAGTCAATGTCATATTTCAGATAAGCGTTTTCAAAATAAAAGTACCCGTTATTTAGTGCGTGATTTGTTATACGTTGCCGCTCTTCCTGAAATTTTTCAGTGTCATAAATCATCCCTCTTTTGAGAACCGATTTTACAGTGTCATTAAGTATTAACTCACCTAACTTAGTATCATCCATCTGATAAGTAATGCTGTTAATTATGTAAGGAGATTTAGGAATGAGATTATAATTTACAATTGCCTTTTTAGTTTTATGGTCGAGTTTAACGCTATCGGTAACTGCGTTATTAAAAAAACCTTTACTGAAAAGAAATTTTGATAACTGATTACGTGTTTGCTCGGTAAGCGCCGAATCGAGAATTACCGGTGCTTCGCCAATATCTCTTAAACTTTCTAAAAAGGTTGGGCTTTCTTTATCTTTTAACTTTGGTACTTTGGGCTTTTTTCCTTTTTGTTCGCGTTTAACGTTTAATTCTTCAAAGCGTTTTACCTTGTCAGCATTTTTTTTATCGTACACTAAATTTCTTTTTTCTTTTTTTCGTTTTATTTTTTCATCATTAAACTGGTTATACCACCATACATAAAAGTGTATCGTTCTAAAAAGTTTTCTGTTTGGTTTTTGGCGCACGAACGCTTCAAAATTTTCTTTATCAATTTTGGTTTCTTTTGTATGATGAATTTCCACCTTTTCGAGCAGGTACTGATCAGGTTGAAGTTTTTTGGTTACGTTGCAGGAAAAGAAGAAGATGCCTGCAAAAATTAAAAATCGTTTTGCCGGTATTTTTGAGAAGTTGGAAGTAAATATTTGGGCTACGAAATTCAAAAACTAACAATAAATAGCACTAATTTAGGCTAAATATTATGATTAGTAAAAATCAAATAAAGCAAATACAGTCGCTCCATCAAAAAAAGTTTAGAGATCAAAATAATTTGTTTTTAGTGGAGGGAATAAAAACGGTTACGGAACTCATTGATACCGCACCCGACCTTATCAGCGAAGTTTTTGGAACAGACGCATTTATTAATAATGTGTCTGAAAAGCTTTTAAGATGTAATATAAAATGGCATGTGGTTAGTGATTACGAACTTGAACAAATCAGTTCGCTTTCGTCACCTAACAAGGTTTTGGCAGTTTGTAATTATATAAAACCTCCTAAGATTAATTTGGATTTTGGAAAAAACTTTTCTTTGTATTTGGATGACATCCGCGATCCCGGTAATTTTGGCACTATCGTTAGGCTTGCAGATTGGTATGGAGTATCTGCGATTTTTTGTTCTTCAACCAGTTGTGATCTTTATAATCCTAAAGTTATACAAGCTACTATGGGTGCCTTTTTACGGGTAAGTGTAATTTATGAAAGCCTTCAAGATGTAATTGAGAAGCATAACGCAAAACTTGTTTACGGCGCTGTTTTAAGCGGAAAAAATATTTATAAAGAAAAACTTGAGAATGGTTTAATTGTTATTGGAAATGAAGCCAATGGAATAACGGAAAACAATATGCGTTACATTACTCATCCTTTAACAATACCTTCACATAAAGAAAATGGTTCAGAGTCACTTAATGCTGCTATGGCCTGCGGTATAATTACTTCGGAGTTTTTCAGGCAGTTGACTCAATAAGTTGCGATTTATTTTGCTAACACTACGCCCTTGTAACGTAGTTTATGCGGACTTCCGGAATCATTACTTATTAACTCAATAATCCTGTCCTGTCTGTCGTAAACCGTTTTGGTATCAAAATTTATAATCACTTTAGCTGATTGCCCCGGAGCGATAGGTTGTTTTGGATATTCAGCTGTTGTACAGGAGCAGGAAATTTCCGTGCCGCTTATTATTAATGGAGCATTACCTGCGTTAGTTATTTCATATTCCAGGCGCACTATTCCTCCTTTTTTTACAAAACCAAAACTTTTTTTCGCGTCTTTGATTTTCATTTTGGCTTGTCCTGCCGCCGTAACGCAGATGAAGAGTAGCAGGCAAGTGATCAGGAATTTAAGCAAAGACATTTGTGGTTTTATAAATAAAAAAATCCCGCTACTAGTAACGGGATTTTTCAGATGAATGCATTAGATATTAATTACCATCAGCGCTTGCCGGTTTTGCTTTAATTTCACCTTTAATTCGAACCTTCATTGAGCTTAATTTTGAATTAGAAGTAACGGTTACATTTTTTTCAAAACGTCCTTCGCGTTTGGTATCATATTTCACTTTTATTACACCGCTTTTCCCGGGTAATATTGGTTCCTGTGGCCAACCTGGCTTACCATCAATGGTAGTTGCGGTACAACCACATTCTCCTGTTACGGAAGTAATGGTTAAGGGTGTTTTACCAGTGTTGGTAAATTTAAATTCACGTAGTCCGTTGGCATCATAATCAATAGTTCCATAATCAATTACTTCACTTTCAAATTTAATTTCGGGTGCGTTAGGGTCAGGATTAGGAATGACAGATTGAGCAGTTGAATTTAAATTCAATCCAAACAAAACTACTAACAGAGAAAAAAACTTTTTCATTTTATATTTTTAATTAGTTGTAATGATTAATGCAAAGGGGGTGCCAAAATATTCAACCTTTAAAAAATTAACCTTTTTTCTCAGTTGGTGCGCCTTGTGGGGTCTTGTTTTCAGGGAAAGCAACATCCACCGGTTTAGATTCAACATTTCCTTTTATCGTTAAAGTAACCGTTCCGCTTTTTGCATTGGAGTTTACTGTAACTGTTTTGTAAATACCACCGACACGTTGTGTATCATACTTCACTTTAATTTCGCCGCTTTTACCCGGTAAAATTGGTTCTTTGGGACATTGTGGTACAGTGCAACCGCAACTACCCTGACAATTTGTAATTACCAATGGTTCTTTACCGTTATTTACGAATTTAAAAACGCATTCGCCATTATCACCTTGTTTAATGTTCCCGTAATCATGAGTCATTTTATCCATCTTAATGTCCGCAAGACTTGTGGGTGCAGCTGTTGGGGTTGCAGTAGCGCCATGGCCGTGACCATCATTAGCATTGTGACCTTCCTGGCCAAAAGTTAAAGCAGATAAGCCTGCGATAAGTCCTAAAGTAAAAATTAACTTTTTCATAGTGATGTTTTAATTGTGTGGTTGTTTAATACGAAAACCGTGCCATAAAGATATAACATACATGGAATTGTTTATGTATTTTTGCGAAATTTAACAAAATATCTGAAAGCAATATTATGGAGATAGCCAAGACCTATAACCCGCAGGACGCAGAAAGTAAATGGTATCCATATTGGATGAAAAATAATTTTTTTAAGTCTGTGCCCGATCACCGCACACCTTATACCATTGTTATTCCTCCTCCGAATGTTACAGGCGTGTTGCATATGGGTCACATGCTTAATAATACCATACAGGATGTGCTTATCAGAAGAGCGCGTATGCTTGGCTATAACGCTTGTTGGGTGCCGGGTACCGACCATGCCAGTATTGCAACTGAAGCCAAAGTGGTTGCACTTTTAAAAGAAAAAGGAATAAATAAAAAAGATATTTCGCGTGACGAATTCTTAAAACATGCATGGGGCTGGAAAGAAAAATATGGCGGAATAATTCTTGAGCAACTAAAAAAACTTGGAGCGAGTTGTGATTGGGACCGCACAAAGTTTACCATGGAAGAGGAGTTAAGTGAAGCAGTAATTGATGTGTTTATTGATTTATATAACAAAGGAAATATTTACCGTGGTGTAAGAATGGTGAATTGGGATCCACAGGGTTTAACCGCCGTAAGCGATGAGGAAGTAATTTATAAAGAAACCAACAGCAAACTGGTTTATGTAAAGTATTTAATTGAAGGTACAAATAATCATATAACGGTTGCCACCACGCGTCCTGAAACTATTATGGGTGATACCGCAGTTTGTGTGCATCCTGATGATGAACGATACAGCAAGTTAAAAGGAAAAAATTGTATCGTGCCTATAGTTAACAGAAGTGTACCAATAATTTTTGATGATTACATTGACAAGGAGTTCGGAACAGGCGCCTTGAAAGTTACACCTGCGCATGATATCAATGACTTTAATCTGGGACAGAAACACAAACTTCCCGTAATTGATG
>JAOQAF010000102.1 GCA_025963735.1 Bacteroidota bacterium | reverse complement strand
GATGGGCACTGAAATTGCGCTGGATCTGGTAAATATTTTAAACACTAAAAATATTCTTGCTTTGAGTTACACCCCTGATCCGGCCAATCTGCAGGCAGATCCTTTGGCTAAAAATTACCAGTTAGGTTTTTTACCTCTCTTTTATATAAAATTTGATTTTTAATTTTGTGCTGAATGTTTTAAATGATATGCTTTTATAATTAGCCGTATTACTTTACTTTTACACTCAATGATAAAAATCCTAATTATTGGCGCGGGACGTTCGGCAACATCGCTGATAGAGTATATGTTAACCAATTCATTAATCTATGATTGGAAAATAACTGTGGCGGATGTTGATCAGCAGGTAGCTGAAGGAAAAATAAGAGGTCATGTAAATGGTTCGGCTGTTAGTTTTGATATTGCCAATGAAGATAAGCGTCGCTCCATTATCAGGGAACACGACTTTGTAATATCCATGCTTCCTGCCTTTATGCACGGTGATGTTGCACGCGATTGTGTTGAGTTTGGCAAGCACATGGCAACCGCAAGTTATGTGAGTGACGACATGAAATCGCTTCACGCCCTTGCCAAAGCCAAAGGCATTTTGTTATTAAATGAATGCGGCCTTGATCCGGGTATTGACCATGCCAGCGGAATGAAAATAATTGATGAGATAAAAGATAAAGGCGGAGAGGTAATCTCCTTTAAATCTTTTTGCGGTGGTCTTGTTGCACCTGAAAGTAACGATAATCCCTGGGGATATAAGTTTAGCTGGAATCCCCGCAACGTTGTTTTAGCGGGCCAGGGAACAGCACAGTATTTGCAGGACGGTTTAATGAAGTTTATTCCCTATAACCGCTTGTTTACGCAAATAGACAAAATTGAAATAGAACCTTATGGTAAATTTGACGCTTACGCAAACCGCGACAGCATCAGCTACATTGACCCTTACGGCATTTATTCCATACACACTATGTTACGCGGAACCTTAAGACAGGAAGGTTATTGCAAAGCCTGGAACGTTTTTATAAAACTTGGATTAACCGATGATACCAGTAAAATTACCCATGCCGGAGAATTAACCTATACCTCACTTGTAGATTCATTTTTACCTAATACAAAACAAAGCGTTAAAGAAAAATTAAAGCATCTCATGAAAGAAGAATGGGATGATGAGATTGAACATATGATGGAATACCTGGAATTATTTTCCGACAAAAAAATACCTCTGAAACAAGGCTCTCCTGCGCAACTTTTACAGGCTTTACTGGAAGAAAAATGGAAGTTACAATCGAACGATAAAGACCTCATTGTAATGCAACATCAATTTGAATACCGCCTGCCTTCCAAGACAAAAATTCAAAAACTGAATTCTTCTCTGGGAGTAACGGGCAAAGACCAGCATCACACGGCCATGGCATTAACTGTGGGATTACCATTGGCCATAACAGTAAAAAATTATTTAACCAAAAAATTTAATTCAACTGGCGTGGTTATTCCGATTGAAAAAGAAATTTATACACCTCTTTTGAAAGAGCTCGAAGAGCATAACATTATTTTTAAAGATAAAATAATTACATAAAAAAAGCGGCCCTAAAGCCGCTTTCATTTTTTTAGATTATTTTCCGGAGGCTGCCTTTTGAGCATCTTCCATTTTTTTCATCTCTGCCTTATATTCTGCATAAGTACTCATCTTGTAGCCATCAGTACTTACATTAAATACTGAGTCATCAATAGGTGCGGTAGAAACCTCGCTGGTTGTTACCATAATTTTCATATCCATTCCCTGTTGGTTAGCGCTCATTTCCATTTCTAAAGGATATCCTTTAAGATCGCCCAGATCCATCATTCCACGACGGTTACCGGATTTTCCGGATTCAGGAGTTTTAATTTTATCAGTTACCCAAACTGTCATTTTATTTTCTTTCTTATCTTTTCCAACAGAAGTAACAATGGCCTTTGTACACTCATACCCTGCAATTGTTTTTTTATCTGTGGTATATTCAATTTTTGGCTTTGTTTCTTTTGCCTTGTCTTTGGCTTTGTCTGCATCCATCTCCTCTTTTGTAGCAGTATACCCTGTTTTAGAACCCATCTGCTCATTTAAAGAAGTTAATTTTTTTCCATCAAACACTGTAATGTTCGATCCCATCATGCTCGACATTTCAGACTTATGCTTATCGCCTTTAATTGAATTAACTATTTCCTGCTCGCCAAAACCTGCATATTCCGGAGGAAGACCCTCTACCTTCACGTTCATTTTTACTGTAACATTTTCCTGGGCATAAGAAAATCCGCACGTTAATACCGCAAGAGCCACAGTGCTAATAATTTTTTTCATTTGATTAGTTTTTAAATTTGATTTTAGGTTCCAAATATAGTGCCAATTTAGAAGTTTCTTATAGTTAAAGTTTAGTAAAATTGATAACCCGTTAGATCACTGAAAGTTATCAAAAACTTTTTTCATTTCTTCCTTAGAAACAATTTTTAAAGAAGCCGGAATTTCGAAGGTGCTCTCGGGCACTTCGGTATGTTTAACTGACTTGGCAAGAAAATGCATTTCCATTCCCATTTTTTTTGCCCTGTAATCCATTAACACGCCTTTAACAGCGTAATAAGGGTTTAAAGCATTGCAATTCTCCATGCCTAAATCTTTGGTATACCACGCATCAAAAGTTATGGATGGATCTTTTACCATTGATATTTTTATTTTATGACATTTGTAACCGGCAATTTTTTTGGTGTCTTTGGTTTCTTCAACCTTTATTTCGTATTCTTTATTCTCCTCTGCAATATCCTGCTCGTGCTCTACACAGGCCTGTTTGATATCTAAAAATTTTATAGTTTGAGCAACCGTTTTGTTTTTAATATCGCCAATTATTGACGTATAAAACATTCCCATGGTGCTCATTTCCATTAAGAAATTATCGCCATTGTATTTTAGTGTAGCGGAGGCCGGAGCCATTCCGTATAGCGGATGCCTCTCATCAACTCCTTTGGTATCAAACTCAATAACGCCTTCATCTTTCCCGCCCGCTTTGCCGTTTCCGGAGCAAAAAGAAAAAATCAAAGCAATTTGAATAAGTAAAAATATGCGCGTTATAAGGCGGAGGTTGGCCAATTTTTTTTGTATGGGGCTAAAGTAAAGAAATATATTTTAAATTATAAAACAAAAGCAATCTTTTTTAGAATGGAGTAAAGACCCAAAAAACTATTTTAAAGTGATCGTCTTTTCTGAGCCTTTTCCCTCTTCAAGCCTTATTAATCCTGTACCTGTAAGTGTATTTGAATTAGATGGAGCAGTTGCTTTAACATCAAAAATAGCCGGAAGTTTAAAAGTAAAACGTACATCACCTTTTTCGTCGGTTATACCTGAAGTTTTTACATCGCCCGTTGAGCCTCCACTAACCGGAGCATATAATAATACATTGGTATTTTTTAAAGGAGCGCCGGTACTGTCAACGCAATGTACGGTTGCTTTACATTCGGTGTTTTTTACACAAGCCCCGTTAAATAAAACAACGACAACCCCCAGCGACACGGCGAGTATGGGAGTAGGCTTCATTGGTTTATTATTTTAATGTTACTGTTTTATCCGAACCTTTTCCTTCTTCCAGTTTAATAATTCCGGTACCGGTAAGCGTTCTGGTTGCAATAACAGTAGTTGCCCTGATGTCGTAAATAGCAGGTAATTTAAAGGTAAACTTTACCTGTCCACCCGCATCAGTAGTGCCATTTGCTTTAAGATCTGCCGTTACGGTTCCGCCCTGGGCAGTTTTTATGGTTGCGTATAACAATACATTGGCATTATTAACCGGAACTCCTGTAGAATCCACGCAGGTAACAGTAGCCTTACAGTCGGTATTTTTTTGACAGGATGTGCCTGTTAGAAGCAGGCAAGCGAATAAAAAACCGGTAACTATAATGAATAATGGTTTCATATGTATATAGATTTATTTTTTATCTCTGGATATTCTGGCGTTAAGCCCTAACATCGAATTTTATATTAGTTTAACAAATATAGTAAATTTGTTTAATATGAAAAAGATACTTCCAATATTTTGTATGACTACCCTTCTGTGCAGCAGTGTGTATAGTCAAACTCTAAGTAAAGAAACGCTGGTTATTGAAACAACGTATGGAACAATGAAGCTGAAGCTTTACGAAGAAACTCCGCTTCATAAAGCCAATTTTATTAAACTGGTAAAAAGTCATTTTTTTGATTCTCTTTTATTTCACCGCGTAATTAATAATTTTATGATTCAGGGCGGTGATCCTTTAAGTAAACATGCAAGGCCCGGCGATACTTTGGGACATGGCGATAATGGTTATACTATACCAGCTGAGTTTAACCCCAGGTTGATTCACAAGAAAGGAGCGCTTGCCGCCGCAAGAGAAGGTGATGATATAAATCCAAAGTTCGAATCAAGCGGCTGCCAGTTTTACATTGTTATGGGCAAAAAACGTACAGAGGAAGAACTGAAAAAGTATGAGACACGAATTAATAAAACCCATTATGTTAATACAGCCAGAACCTTTATGAAAACCGGGGAAGGTAAAACCTTGAAGGAATTATACAACCGCTATAAAACTGAAAAAAAAGAAGACAGCGCACAACATACCAACACACGTATTGAAGAGTTAATTAAAGCTGAATATCTCAAAACACCTGAATATAAATTCAACGCCTTTCAAACCTCCACTTATACCAACATTGGCGGCACCCCTCATTTGGATGGAACATACACTGTTTTTGGGGAAGTAATTGAAGGCCTTGATATTATTGATAAAATTGCCTCGGTAGCAAAAGATAAACGTGACCGCCCCTCGGCAGATATCCGCATGAAAGTTACTCTGATAGAATAAATTTTTTACCTACTTTTAAAGTCTATTTATATAACATGACAAAGATTAAATTTGGAACAGACGGATGGCGCGCCATTATTGCACAAGATTTTACTGTAGAAAATGTAGCACGCGTTACTGAAGCTACTTCAAAATGGCTTTTAAAAAATAATAAAAATCCAAGTGTTGTTGTTGGTCACGATTGCCGCTTTGCCGGCGAACTTTTCGCAGAAACTACCGCCAAAGTTTTTATTGCAAATGGCATTAAAGTTTTTTTAGCTAAAGATTTTATCAGTACACCCATGATTTCACTGGGTGCCGTTAGATTAAAAACCAGCTTAGGTATAATTATTACAGCATCGCATAACCCCCCATCCTATAACGGTTACAAAATAAAAGCGCATTACGGCGGACCGCTTGGACCGGAGCTTGTTCAGGAAATTGAAGATGTTATTCCTGAAAAATGCGCCATTGATTTTAATTCAATAAATTTAAAAGAAGCTGAAAGCAAAGGTGTTTTAGAATATGTTGATCTGGAAGACATGTACATAAAACATGTTGAAAGCAGTTTTGATCTTAACGCCATTAAAAACTCAAAAATGGTTCTTGCATACGATAGTATGTACGGCGCGGGACAAAGAGTAATGAAGAAATTGTTTCCGGATATTTATCATTTACATTGCGATCACAATCCGGGTTTTCACGGTCAGGCGCCTGAACCCATACATAAAAACCTTACCGAATTCAGCAATTTCATAAAAGATAAAAAGAACATTTCCTGCGGCTTAGTTACCGATGGTGATGCTGACAGGATTGGACTTTATGATAACGAAGGAAATTTTGTTGACTCGCATCATATCATTTTATTGCTGATCCATTATCTTGTAAAATATAAAGGACAAACAGGTAAAGTTGCCACAGCGTTTAGTACAACCGTTAAGATCAACAACATTTGTAAACATTACAACCTTCCGTTGGATGTTGTAAAGATTGGCTTTAAATATATTTGCGCTATAATGGTTGCCGAAGATGTATTGGTAGGTGGCGAAGAAAGCGGTGGTATCGCTATTAAAGGGCATATTCCTGAGCGCGACGGTATCTGGATGGGTTTAACCATCTGGGAATTTATGGCCAAAACCGGCAAGACGCTAAAGGAACTAATACAGGAAGTGTACGACATTACCGGAACATTTTGGTTTGAGCGTAATGACCTGTATATTGATGAATCGATCAAAAATAAAGTGCTGGATAATTGCAAAGCGGGAGCCTATAAAGAATTCGGGAAATTTAAAGTACAACGCATTGAAGATCTGGATGGCTGGAAATTCTTTTTTGATGATAACACCTGGATGATGATCCGTGCAAGTGGTACCGAACCGGTGTTACGCACATACGCTGAAGGCGCAAACAAAAATATTACGGATGAAATTTTAGCTGCAACTAAAAAAGTATTACTGGGGTAAGAAACACAAGCATAATTTGGGCGTTGGCCAGGCTCCCGGCACTCGCTTTTTATGTTTGCCTTTAGGACAAACATAAAAGAGCTCAAACAAATGCCTCCGTCCTTAACGCGGGCCCCTAACACGATTACGAGATGTTAAGATTGCTTCGCGAAAATGCTTGCAAAGACGGCTCTATAACTTCGTCTTCGCGAGGAACGAAGCGATCTCTAATAAGATATAGATTGCTCGACTGAAAAGTCTACCATTGAAGGGTCACAAAAGCCAGTTAAAACGCCAAACAAAATATACGGATTCTTTAAAACAAAAAAGCTCTTCCTTTTCAAACAATGATAGATAAAGATCTTTTAAATTTGTGGTCAAATAACCTGGTTTACTTTCCGCATTTCAAAAGTAGCTCTGCACATAAAAAATTTAATTGTTTTTTTTCGGCCGGATCATAGGTAACCCGGAAATCGGAATAGAATTTCTTATTGTTCAGAATCTTTATTAATCAGATAGTAAAGAGAGTTCCTTACCGCGGAATATCGAAATACGCTACAATTTTATTATCCGGATAATAGACTACCGCCAAATTCTGATAAAAACTTTCCTTTGTAAATTTAGCTGAGCTTTGAAGGGTTTTATTTAAAAATTTGGAATGAAACGTATCTGTCTGTGCTTTATTCATTATCCGGCTCTTCTTAATAATTTTCGGGTTTACGCCATCTGAACCATTCATTACAATAAAGCCCTGCTTTGTGATATCACATTCGTAACAAATTACCTTATCATATTTTAAGCTTGAAAATATTTTATAGGAAAGAGCATCTTTGTTTTGCGCTACAAACATCAAGGAAAGAAACATCAGCCCTGCTAAAAAATTTATTCCATTCCTATTAATCATTGTTATAAGATAATCATTTAAACCGCCAAAATGGGACAAAAAAAAGCCGTCTCTTTTCAGAAACGGCTTAAGTATATCTACATTTTTAATTACTTCAGTTTAAAAGCAGATTTTACCTTGCTTACGTAATCTAATTTTTCCCAGGTAAATAATTCTACTTTCATTGTTTTAGTTGTTCCGTATGGGTTTTTAAATGTTTTGGTTACAACTTCATTCTTACGTCCCATGTGTCCGTAAGCAGCAGTTTCGCTGTAAATAGGCGTGCGTAATTTAAAACGTTGCTCAATGAAGTACGGTCGCATATCAAATACACTTTCAACAATCTTCGCGATTTGCCCGTCAGTCATTTTTACTTTTGCGGTTCCATACGTATCAACAAAAATACCCATAGGCTGCGCAACGCCGATTGCATAAGAAACCTGGACCAACACTTCCGTACAAACACCTGCCGCAACTAAATTTTTGGCAATGTGACGTGTAGCATATGCTGCCGAACGGTCAACCTTACTTGGATCTTTTCCTGAGAATGCACCACCACCGTGAGCGCCTTTCCCACCGTAAGTATCTACAATAATTTTACGACCTGTTAAACCAGTATCGCCGTGAGGGCCGCCAATTACAAACTTTCCGGTTGGATTAATATGATACGCGATTTTGTTATTAAACAAATGCGCATACTTAGGATATTTCTTTTTAACGCGCGGAATTAAAATACCAATAATGTCTTTTTTAATTTTCGCGAGCATTTTAGGCTCATCATCAAAATCATCATGCTGTGTAGAAACCACGATCGCATCAATTCGAACAGGCACGTTATCATCGCTGTATTCAAGTGTAACCTGCGATTTTGCATCGGGACGCAAATATTTAATTTCTTTATTTTCTCTGCGAAGAGCTGCTAACTCCAACAAAATACCATGGGCAAGATCTAAAGCCAAAGGCATATAGTTATCGGTTTCATTAGTGGCATAACCAAACATCATCCCCTGATCACCGGCACCTTGTTCTTCCTTTTTCTTTTTATCAACCCCTTGGTTAATATCAGCAGACTGCTCGTGAATGGCAGAAAGAATACCACATGAGTTTGCCTCAAACATGTATTCTGATTTTGTATATCCAATTTTACGGATTACTTCACGCGCAATTTCCTGTACATCTAAATAAGCTTTTGATTTTACTTCGCCTGCAAGAATAACCTGTCCGGTTGTTACCAGCGTTTCGCAGGCAACTTTACTGTCTGGATCAAATGCTAAAAAGTTATCAATTAGTGCGTCAGAAATCTGATCGGCTACTTTGTCGGGGTGCCCTTCTGACACTGACTCTGAGGTGAATAAATATCCCATGTTGGAGGTTAGATTGTTGTTTTAAAATTTAATTTCAAATGTAACGTAATGATTGAAATAATCAAACTATTTGGCAGGACTTAACTTAATTTCGTAGCCTTCCATGATTTGGTTGCACAACAGCTTTTTACACGCTTCGTCAACCTTAGCTTTTGCTGCTGTTTCAGATGAAGCTTCAATTTCAAGAGTAATGTGTTTGCCAATACGAACGTTTTCAATTTCAGGCAGGCCAAGGTTTTTCATAGAACCGGTAACAGCCTTTCCTTGCGGATCAAGAAGCGCCTTTAAAGGCATTACATCAATATCAGCTATAAATTTCATGTGTGTTTTTTAGATTGCTAATGTAATAAGTTAAATACACATTTACGGGATGAGTTAACTAAATGTTTAAAAATAAGACTGCAAGCTTAAAAGCCGTGATACGTAAAGAGTTTAAGAATTGTTTCGTTTTCTCAAAAGCAGAAGAGAACTGAACGAAAAAAGAATATAAGATAATATGGCAACCGGTATTCCTATAAAATGAAGGATGGCTAATAAAAGACAACTCCAGATTAAAAATATAAAACGGATTTCGTTACCACGCCATTTAAAATTTTTAAACTTTAAGGAGAATAAGGGAATTTCAGCTACAAGCAAATAGCTTAAAAAACAGGAAATAAAAATTAAAACCATTGGATGATAAACAGTATTCATAAAAAAAATAGAATGACTGTATTCAATTATCAGTGGGAAAGAACATATTAAAATTCCGTTAGCAGGCGTAGGCAAACCAATGAAGGATTCGCTTTGGCGTGTATCGTTGTTAAACTTGGCAAGACGAATTGCTGAAAAAACAGGAACTAAAAAGGCAATGTAAGATAAATAATAAGGAGAAGCAGGATCTAACAAATGCGCACTCTCAACACCAGAATTTGCTTTTAGTTGTGCGGCATTACATATAAGTTTAAACATAATTAATCCGGGTACCACACCAAAAGTTACCATATCAGCCAAACTATCCAGATCTTTTCCAATGGCGGAAGTAACGCGTAACATACGCGCAGCAAATCCGTCTAAAAAATCAAGAACCGCTGCAATACCCACTAAATAAGATGCCCAAAGGAGATCGCCTTCTAAACATTTTACTATGGCCAAACATCCGCATAATAAATTACCGCAGGTAATGGCATTTGGTATGTTACGTTTAACAGGCATGTAAGGCAAAGATAACTTTTTTGCAAAATAAATCTTAAGCCTTTTAAAATATATTTAAACCTGAAGACTCAGTAATCCTGTTACAGTTTTTGTGGAACTTGCTATAACAGAATGAACCTTCTTAAAAAAAACTTACCCGGAAAGTTAACCAGACTAAGGTTGAAACGATCAGAAAGATCTTATCCAAGCTTAGAAGAAACATCTTCCCACTTTTCCATTTCCTTTTCAAGGTCTTTTTTCCAGGTATTGTACTTATTAAAAAAAGACTGGTCACCCATTAATTTTTCATATTCTTTTGAATCGGAAAGTTTTTCATCGGCGGCTTTTATTTCTTTTTCAAGTCGCTCGATGTTTTCTTCAACTTTTTTTAACTGGCTGCGCAACACTTTTTGCTCGGCTTCTTTATTTTTATCTGCTGTAATAGTTTCCTGCTTGGCGGCAACCTGTTGTTTTACCGCAACCGTCTCCAGCTTCTTCTCCTTTTTATCGAGGTCAAGTTCGTTTAAACGTTCAACCTTTCTAAGCTGCATAAATTCTTCAATATCGCAGATGTGTTCTTTTACTTTTCCATCCCTGAATTCAAATAAACGATCACAAATGCCCTTCATGAAA
>JAOQAF010000094.1 GCA_025963735.1 Bacteroidota bacterium | reverse complement strand
TTTTGTTCTCTGCTTTTAATAACAGATGAAGAGGCACCAATGTTACTTGCCAGTAACTCCTTATCCTTCGCCGGGGTTTCAGGTAGTTTTGTAACTTTGGCTACTAACGGTTCGGCTGTGGCAAGTGACTGCTTTTCAGCTTCAGTTGAATTAACCCTTGATTTTTTAGCGGAATGGCTCACGTAATAACCTTTGTTATAGTGGCGCTTGGTTACCGACATTGTTTTACAGGAAGTAAATAAAATACCCGCTGCGATAAACAAGAATGCAATTTTGAGTAGATGTTTCATAATTTTTAATTTTTAGTTTATATATGTGTTGAGGCCCTTATGGTTTGGTGAGGCTTAAATCTGCTAACAAAGATTTATGCCAGACAACTAAGAAAAATGGCCTAATGAAAAGGGGAGATGGAGTTATATTTGAAGTGTTGCATCCCCCTAACGCAAATCCTCTTATATAATCCATCTCCCCTTATAAATGTTGTTGAGATATAAATACTATGTAAATATAATGCCAGAACTTAAAACCGTTGGTTTTACTGGGTTTGCGGTTTCACAGGCTCGCTTTTTGTAGGTTTTCTTCCACAAAATGTAGAATAAAAAGTATTTTTTGAGTTCTTGTTTTGTTGCTTTAATTTCTTGATACAGAACATGAATCTCCTTTGCTGCGTTGGATTTTTCAAAATCCTTTGTTTCAATAAACTTTCAGATTTATTTTTTAGCGCCGAAAAAAATAAAGGTTCTATATACTTTTTAAAAAAGGAGTGATAATTTTAAAAAAAAAAGTTATTTTAAATAATATTTAAAACCGTGTAATTTTATTCTCGCAAAAATTTATAAGGACAACACGGCTTCCCGTTTTTAGTGTGTTAATTACCAAACGGCTAGAATAAACCAGTTCGGAGAGACTCCTTAGCACGGTTAACACACCCCGCCGTTTTAATTAGAAGTAATAATAGAGTTAAGGGTACTGAGTTTAATAGGTTTTTCAAGAAAATAATCAGCACCTTTAGTTAAGGCTTCATCTTTTAAATTAGACATCGCGCTTATAACAATAACACGCAAGGTAGAATTTAACTCTTTGAATTTAAAAATATTATCTATGCCAAAACCATCAGGCATGTTATGATCGAGAATCAAAACGCTGGGTTTCATTTGCGCGGACTTTGCAAGGCCGTCAGTAAGCGAAGTGCAGTAACTTACATTTTGATTTTTTCTCAAAAGGTAGTTTTCAAGCAGAACGCAAACTTCGCGTTCATCGTCAACAATCAATATATTATGTTTGCGCATTTGTTGGAGATCATAATGAGTTAACCGGGATAAAGATACAAAAAGAATTATTTTACAAAATCTTTTGGAGGCTCCACTTTGCCGGGATTTTGATCAGGGCGGGTAGGATCTACTTTTTGAGGATCATCCGTACGTGTTGGATCTGTTTTCCGGGGATCAGTAACTCCGGGTTTGGGTCCTGTAGAATCATTATCATCGTCTTCTTTGGTAGGGTCATTTTTTTCAGGCCCACCTGATTTAATTTCACGAGTGGAAATGGTGTTGTTTAAGTTCTCTTTCATAATCAATTGTTTTTAGCCTCTTCCTCTTGTTTTTTTCTTCTTTCTTCTTTATGGCGAGCCCTGCGTTCCTTCCAGGTTTCCTTTTTTCCGGAATCTACTGAGGAATTGTCGTCTTTATTTTTTTTCTTTTTATCTTCCTTTTTTTCGTCGGCGTCTTTTTTATCTTTTTCTTTTTTCTTAAAAAATCCTCTTAATAAAATATTATGTTTTGCAGCTTCCATATTTTCATCAAGGCCTTTTGAGCTACGTTTTAAATTACGGATAGTTTGACCGATGTTTTCAGCTATCGTACTATCTCGCAGCAAACGCCCGATTGTTCCGTTACCATTATTAACCCTGTGAAGTATTTCCGCCATTTCGGAAGAAATTATAGTTGCATTTTCCCCGGTTTTGCTAAGGTTAGCCAGTATCGCGTCTGTTTCAAGCGGTTCAATCGACTTTAACGATTGGCCTTCAGAAACTTTACGGCCATTAGGCCCTCCCTGGGTAATATTGGCAATCTTATCACCAATTAATCCATCTGAACTGATCTTAATATAACTGTCGGTTTTAATAAATTGCTGAACATCTTTATCTACAATCATGTAAACTTTAACGGTACTGTCGTTAATGATTCTGATATTTTCTATCGTGCCCACGTTAATGCCAGAGAACCTAACATTGTTACCTATTTCAAGTCCGCTGATATTTTTAAAGGTGGTGTTAAGATTGAATACAGGATTAAATAAATGTTTTTGTTTTCCTATATAAAAAATCCCGGCTACAAGTAGTGCTAAGCCTGCCACTACAAACACACCCAGCCGTGAAGTAAATTTTGTTGTTGTTTCCATTTTTTAAATTAATTTTTTCCAAAGAATGAACGAATCCACTCGTCTTCCGATTCTTCAAGTTCTTCCAGCGTACCTTCTGCCACAATTTGACCTTCCTTTAGCATGATTACCCTGTCGGCAACTTCGCGTGCGCAATCCATGTCATGCGTAATAATAATGGAAGAGGTATTGTATTTTTCCTGTACATCATTAATGAGAACGCTTATTTCGCGTGAGGTTATAGGATCGAGTCCTGTTGTTGGTTCATCATAAAGCATAATAACAGGATCAACAATAATAGTTCGGGCCAAAGCGATCCGTTTACGCATACCTCCTGAAAGTTCTGCGGGCATTTTATCGATGGCATGTCCAAGTCCAACATTATCAAGAACTTTTTTTATCCGTTCGTTTATTTCTTCTTTGTTCACTTTTCGGTTCATCCGTGTTAACGGAAATTCGAGATTGGCTCTCACCGTCATTGAATCATATAAAGCGCCGCTTTGAAAAAGAAAACCTATTTGTTTTCTGAGCTCGGCAAGTTCATGCCGGTCCATTGAATTAACGGTTTTCCCTAAAACAACCATGCTTCCGCTGTCAGGTCTTAATAACTCTGTAAGGCATTTAATAAGAACAGATTTACCCGAGCCTGATTTACCTAGTACTACAAGGTTTTCGCCTTTATGAAGATTAAACGATACATCTTTCAATACATCTTGACTACCAAAAGAAATCTTAAGGTTTTTTACCTCAATAACCGTTTCGGAATTATCGGGTGCGGATTGAGTGTTTTCGATGGTATGAGTTGCAGAGGAGGTCATGACAGGATATCAGTTACCTGAACGGCGATAAGATCTACGATAATAATTAACAATGAGGAAAGCACAACAGCCGAATTGGCCGCTATTCCTACGCTTTCGGTGCCTTTGCCGGCATTGTAACCTTTATAACAACCAACCAGCCCTATAACCCAGCCAAACACAAACGATTTAGCGATGGAAGGAACTAGGTCAATAAATTCGAGGGAACTGAACGCGTGTGAAAAGAAAAGAGCAATGTTTACATCACCCTTGATATTCACTCCTAACCAACTGCCCAATAAACCAAGGGTGTCGGCAAAAATAACAAGCAGGGGAATCATAAAGGTGGCGGCCATTACACGTGTAACTACAAGATACTTCATTGGCATGGTAGCCGAAACTTCCATGGCCTCAATTTGCTCGGTTACTTTCATTGAACCAAGTTCGGCCCCCATACCTGATCCGATTTTTCCGGCGCAGATAAGTGCTGTAATAACCGGTCCTATCTCGCGCACCAAGGATACCGCTACCATTTTAGGCAGCATGGCTTCGGCCCCGAAATCTGCCAGCACCGGACGCGACTGAATGGTTAACACAACACCCATAATGGCTCCGGTAATACCTACCAGACCAAAGGATTTGTTACCAATCATGTAACATTGTTTTATAAATTCTTTGAATTCGAAAGGAAAGGAAAAAGTGTACCGGGCCGTTTGGCCCAGAAAAAGTGCTATCCCGCCGGCTTCATTAAAAAACGCGCGTGCAGGCGAGGGGGGTGCTGTTTTTTTTTCTTCGGTTTTTTTTGTTGTACCAGTTTCCATAGGCGGGAATTTTTCATTCCTGTATTTCCCTCCATTTCAAAAGCGATGCCCTTCTGAATAAGCGTATTATTAGTAAGAATGAGTGTTTGAATGGTAATTAATTCCACAGTGTGGCCATTGTATTACCCGTTTTATTTTGCTTACCCGGCCCGGGAGCCTGAAAGGGTGCGATTAGTGGCCACTTTGGTTTTCGGCACGATTATTCCATACCATATAGGTATACATCAAAATTAATTCACTTAAAATAAAAGATTATGAAAGACAACACGAAAATTTTAGGCGCTCTGGTACTAGGTGCTGCAGCGGGCGCTGTATTAGGATTATTATTTGCTCCGAGCAAAGGTAGCGACCTTAGGCAACAAATTAAAGATAACGCGGAAGACATCATCGATGAACTTGCCGAAAAAATAAACGAAGGTAAAGAAACCCTTAGTGGATTGAAGGACAAGGCTATGTCAAGAGCCGACGGTTTTAAGTCTCAGGTAGAAGATGAAGTTGATGCTTTCAAAAGCAAAGGTAAAAATGTTGCGAGCGCGCATACCAACGGTAATTCAAATTTGAATAACTAAATATACTTAGGGTTCTTAAGACCTATGGAAGCAGAAAATCAAATTGAAGAAGGTAAGGTGGATAAATTAATAAGCCACGTTATCGAATGCGCAGAAACCCGTTTTGATATTGTAGCAATTGAGGTTCAGGACAAAGTTTCGGAAATATTAGCATCTATTGCTTCAATAGCGGTTGTTGTTATATTGATGAGCTTTGTTGTACTCTTACTAAGTATTGGAGCGGCCATGTATCTTTCAAATTATTTTCAAAGTGCTTTCATAGGTTTTTTCTATGTTGCGGCCTTTTATTTTGTAGTAGCTTTGATTGTAATCTTTACACGAAAAAACCTAATCAAAATTCCGATTATTAATACTTTACTTAAAAAAATAAATTTTCATGAAGAGGATTAATACACTGGAAGACTTAAAGGCTGAAAAGAAAAGGCTTATGTACAAGCGTTTAAATCTTGAACGTGAAATTAAAAATGATTTTGAGGATATAAAGAAAAGTCTTGAGCCTGTTAATCTTTTTACATCAGGTGCAAAGAAAACACTTACGAAAGAAGATAATCATATTTTAGGTAATTCGGCCGGCCAAATGGCTAATTTTCTTGTTAAAACAAGCCTTAAAAATTCAGGGTTTCTTCCGCAACTTATTGTTCCTTTTATTGTAAAAACAGTAACAAGTAAAATCGTAGAAAAAAATAAATCAAAAATTATTAATTGGATTGGCACTTTAGCTAATAAAGTGGCCGGAAAAAAAACCGCGCAGGAATAAGTGCGTGATAAGTGATTTTTAAAATGACTTACAGATTGAAGAAAAATTTTTAGTATTTTAATTTAAATTTTCGTTATGAACCATTATCAGAGTCAAAAACAAAATCAACAGCAAAAGCAGGGATATTACATGTCGCAACAGCATTTAAAGCTGATGCACATTATGCATTTATCGGGATACGCCCTGCAGGAGTATATTGCTAATGAAATTGAATTAAATCCTGTTCTCGAATCAGAAACAGAACCAGATGCGAACGTAGAAGAGGAAACAGGGAAGGATGATGAGTTTGATGCCGATTTAGTGTGGGGAGATGATGAAGAGCCATACGAGAAGGCGCAGAAACAAACGAACGAAAATCATTACGAGGCTCCGGTAATTCAATATAGTTCTTTACAGGAAAATTTAAAGGATCAGGTACACATGATGAACCTGGATGAAGAATTAACCAATATTGCCTGTTATCTGGTAGATGAATTGGACGACGATGGTTATTTAAGACGACCGGTGGCAGAAGTTGGAGACGATTATAGTTTTAAAGAAGGAAAAATGATTGCAGAAGAAAGAGTGATAAGTGCATTAGCCATAATTCAAAATTGCGAGCCTGCAGGTATTGCTGCCCGCGACCTGCACGAATGTTTGTTGATTCAGTTAAAAAGACGCGGTAGTAGGCCTGAGGACAGGATTCATTCCCTTTCTCTTGCGATGTTAAGAGATTTTTATCACGAGTTTGTTCAGAAACAATTCCCTAAAATTAAAAGCGAATTACAAATGACAGGAGAAGAATTGGAAAAATGCATATTGTATATAAGTAAACTTAATCCAAAACCGGTTACAGATACAAACCGTTATGAATTATTGAAGGAGCAGATCATTCCTGATTTTGAAGTTTCAATTGAAGACAACGATTTATATGTTTCCTTAACCTCATCAGAGTTTATTAAACTCCGCGTTAATCCTGATTATGCAACAAGCGGAAATTTAAATATTTCAAATACCTCAGAAAAAAAGCAGGCCGAGAGTTATTTTCAAAATCTTGTTAATGATGCCAATTCTTTAATTAATGCGTTAAAGGAAAGAGAAACAACCATGATGAAGGTAATGACCGCCATTGCCGAAATGCAGCCTGACTTCTTCAAAAGTGGCGACCCACGCGAGTTAAGGCCAATGATATTACAGGATATTGCCACCAAAACCGGTTACGACCTGAGCACCGTTTCACGCATAACCAGTAATAAACATGTTCAAACGCCTTTTGGAATATTTAGTTTAAAAAATCTTTTCATGAGGGCTATTTCTTCCGAGAAATCAGATTCAAATTCCAATGGAACTTCCTCTACATCTTTACAGGTTCAGGAATTAATTCAGCAGATTGTAAAAGAAGAGGATAAGCTTAAACCATTATCGGATTCTGATATCATGCAGTTGTTAAAGGCTAAAGATATAACCATTGCGCGCAGAACTGTTGTTAAATATCGCGAGCTGTCGGGCATACCCAATAGTGAAATGCGTAAAAAGCAGCAGATGAGTTCCATGTAAAGTGATGGAAAGAATAATCCGCAAAAAGGAAATGGGTATGTTTGAGAAATTTTCTTCCAAAGTTACCCAGCTTACCGGAAGCACTCCCGCCTTTATTATTGCAGTGCTGCTTGTATTAGTGTGGTTAGCCACGGGCCCCATTTTTGATTATTCTGAAACCTGGCAGCTAGTTATTAATACAGGCACTACCATCATTACATTCTTAATGGTTTTTTTAATTCAAAAATCTCAGAATAAAGAATCACTGGCCATTCAGTTAAAATTAAACGAACTGGTGGCCTCACATGAATTTGCCAGTAATCGACTCGTAAATGTGGAAGGTTTGACCGAGGATGAGTTAAAAATAATCCAGAAATATTATTTTAAGCTCAGCGAACTGGCCTTAAAGGAACGAAACATCCAGCAATCACATTCTATTGACGAAGCTGAACACAACAGTAAGATCAAGCATAAAAAAGTACATTTTGAACCAAAAAAAGATTCTCAGGATTGATTGTAATACCGGATTATAACGGTTACCACAATTGCCAGCGTAGCAAAGGTTAAAAAGAAAAGTGCCGCGAATTTTTGCATGTTTGGTTCAGCAACAATGGTTTTAAAGGTTACCACTTTCTTATTTATAAGCTCACTTATTTTTTTAAGGGAGGCTGTATCTTTTATAACATATTCACGGGCCCCGCGCTTAAATGCCTCTATGGCTGCTACCATATCTTCATTATTTGAAAGCATGATAACTTCCGCATGCGGATTAATATCTTTTATGAGTTGTAAAATATCAAGACCATTTTCGCCTTTTAAATAATAATCCAGAATTACAATGTGCGTTTCATAATTTATATGCTCCAGCGCCGCTTCTCCCGAAGTAAAAGTAGTAATGTTGATGTCGGCGCCAAATTTCCTGTTCAGGTGATTTTTCACCAGCGTTAACATCGATTCATCATCATCAACAACAAATAAATTAATTGGA
>JAOQAF010000160.1 GCA_025963735.1 Bacteroidota bacterium | reverse complement strand
GAGAAATTGAACGAGGAATTAAAACAAATTTACCGTCATAAATATGAGTATCCTCCGGGAGCTTATGATCAACTCACCTTCTACGATGGCAATAACTTTAAAGAACCGGCCTACAAAAAATATAATTTAAACCGGTGTCTGGTTATTAAAGACAAGCTTTGTTATATTTCTGAAAGAAAAGATGAAAGCTATTATAAAGAACTTCTTATGTGGCAATTAAATATTCAAACCGGACAGCTTGAAAAAATGGAAGTTATACCGCGTAAAATATTTTATTTTAAAGACCGTACCCGTTTTAAAAAAATAGCTGAAGGGATGATAACTTACAAGAATGATTCTTTACGGGTATATGTTTTGGAAGACCCTAAAAATAATTTGATTACTCCAAAACTTTTTAAGTTTCATGATTTTGAAAAACAAACTAATCTTTGGGGCGGCAATATTGTACGCTACAGCTCTTCAGTTAAAAAAGAAACAACAAAAAATCTCATCTACGCGAACAGAAACTTTGACCTGGTTCCAATGCCTTACAGCAGTATGACGGAAGACGATGAGGTTTTTTATTTTAACGAAGGTAATTACGAAAAATTCGGGTTTATTTCTTTAAAGAATCAGTAAGCACACCTTTTCTTTTTGATTGCATTTCGCTTAACCGTTTAAGAACCTCGTCATAAACCTCTTTATAAAGTTCAGGATGCTCGGCATAATATAATGCACTTGAATCATACCTGGCTTTTGAAATATTGTTTTCTTTTAACGGGTCAAAGGCATATGTAGAATCTGTTTTCTCAATCCTTACATTTTTGATATTGAGGTTAGCGGCACTTTCGGCAAGAGCCAGGTCCGTTAACACACGTGTATATTGTTCTTTACTTAAAATGTTTTCAGGAATTTTAATTTCTTCTTCGTTGCTGCAGGAAAACATACCAGCAACTAAAAGCGTTAACAACAATGGTTTTAACAATCTATTTTTGAATATCATAATTCCCATCTTTATTTACTTTGATAACAGGCATGGTTCGAGTTGTTTCGAAAGCATCGCTTGCAGCTTTTAAGGTTGTCCAGAATCTGATATTTTCCGGATCACTTTGTTTAATTAAATTTTTCCAGTTTTCATCAGTAAAACGACACGGGTACATTTCAATAGAAACAGGATTATTATTGCTTTTGGCTTCCACGCATGCAATGTATAACTCTTCAATGGGATCGTTTTCAATGGGAATACAGCCAATGGTTACGCAATTTCCATGAATCATAATGTCGCCGCCGGGCCTGTTGCCTTTGGCTTTTATGCGGTCGCTTTGATTAGGATAATTTATTTTAAGGCCTAAATGGTAATCGCTCATTGGGTTAAACCGGGATACTTCGTAAAATCCTTCCGGCACTTGTCCGTCACCTTCTTTGCGTTTCGGGCCAAGATCACCGCTCAAAGCGCATACCTTAAAGGTTTTAATTAACTGAAATTGTTTGTCGCCTTTATTTCTTGCCCACATTTCCAGTAGCTTTTCAGATTTAAAATTCCTCAAATGCAGTTCAAAATTTGAATCGGAAATTTTTTTACCGGCAAGCTCTTTTTTAAGATTTTCCCATTTATTGGTATAGGCTGCTTTTACCCTTGGATATGTTACCTGTTCGGCTTTAAAATTTGGGGGTTGAATGTTAAACGAAAGCAAGGCTGCCAAAGAAACTAACAGCGAGGCTTTAATAACCTTTTTTAAAGAGAGCGGTTTTTTTGAGGTCATGAATTACATTTGTTATACCAACTAAGGTAAAATGTTTTTACTGAAAATTTTAAAGAATAAGTATTTTTTAACTACCCTCGCAATTATAGCGTGGTTATTGTTTTTTGACAAGAACGATGTTTTTACGCAATGGGATTTAATCAAAAAATGTAAAAAACTGGAAAAGGAGCGCGGTTATTATATTTCAGAAATTGAGAACAATAAGCTTGAACTTCAGGAACTGCAAACCAATAAAAAGAGCCTCGAGATTTTTGCAAGAGAAAAATACCTGATGAAAAAAGACAACGAGGATGTTTTTGTTTTTGTAACCAAATAAGTTTTTATCTCTGACCTTTCGCTTTGTCCATCTGGCCTTTCGTTTTAGCGGCCATTGATTCAAGATCCCTGTCAAAAAAGTACAAGCCGCTTTTATCATCGCCAATCAGTTTTAGTTTGTCAACAATTTGTCGTGCTAAGGCTTCCTCTTCTATCTGCTCGCTAACATACCACTGAAGGAAATTATGTGTAGTGTAATCTTTTTCTTTAAGCGTGGTTTCAACTAAATTATTTATTTCGTTGGTAACCATAATTTCATGTTTCAGTATTTCTTCAAAAACTGCCTTAACAGATTTAAAAGTTACAGGAGGTTGTTTTAAAGAAGGAACAATACCATGACCGCCGCGTTCATTTACGAATTTGATGAGTTTAAGCATGTGCATGCGCTCTTCATCCGCATGCTCATATAAAAACGTGGAGACACCATTTAAGCCCTGGGTTTCGCCCCAGCTTGCCATTGATAAATAATACTGAGAAGAAGCTGCTTCCAGCTCAATTTGTTTGTTTAGTGCGGCACTTACTTTAGCTGATAACATAAATTGGATTTGTATAAAGATAGGGTTTTTAAAAGATCAGAATCTTTTTTTAATATTAAAGGGTTTGATGGCCTTATCGCTGGTGGTAAGTATTATCTTAATCTTGTTATTATCGGTGACCAGTCTTACAGCCTCTTTCAAATCCATGTCGTTCTTTAATGAAAATTCTATTCGTCCTTTTTGAAAATAATAGCGCGAAGCAATCTCTTCTTCAAGATATTTTTTAATCTCGGCTTTGTGATTAATTAAATCATCCTTTTTATTTGAATTAATTTTAGCAACCAGCGCCTCATATTCAGCTTTTATATCAGCGTAAAACTTTTCTTTCTCGGCATTATTTTTTAAATCCAAAAGCTCTAATTCGCTCCTGGTCTTATAGCTGTAATCCTTATCTTTTAGCCAGGTGGCGAAGTTATCATAATCGGCCTGGCTTAATGAAAATTCCTGAACAGAAGGAATTTGAGGATGACTTAAATAATATTGGGTGGCGTAATTAAAAATGTGAAACTTCGAGATCAGCGAAATTAAAACATTGCTGTAGTTTTCATCCGAAGTTTTTACATCGGGCATAACGCCCGCGCCATCGTATACCACACGGCCTCCTTTGGTTTTAAAAGCGGTGATGAGGCTATCCGGCACTTTTTCAACGCGGCCTTCTTCATCTTTATTCGAATAATCGAGTGCCTGAACGCATCTTCCGCTGGGAATATAATATTTAGCTACAGTAATTTTAATTTTAGAATTGTAGGCAAGATCTTTTGTTTGTTGTACCAAACCTTTGCCGTAAGTTCTTTTTCCAATGATAACCGCCCTGTCAAGATCCTGCAAAGCTCCGCTCACAATCTCTGAGGCTGAGGCAGAATTCTCGTCAACTAAAACCACTAAAGGAATTTGTGTGTCAATCGGATTATTCATGGCAATGTATGTTTTATCCCAGTCAGTTACTTTACCTTTTGTGAAAACCACTTCCTGTCCTTTCTCAATAAAAAAGTTTACAATGTTAACCGCTTCGTGAAGCAGGCCGCCAAGGTTACCGCGAAGATCGAGTACAATATTTTTGCATCCTTTTCCTTTTAAACTGAGTAATGCATCCTTCACTTCGTTGCTGCAATTATCAGTAAATGAAACTAGTTTAATATAGCCTGTTTCTCCGTTGGGTAAAACTCCTGAGTAAGGCACCGCTTTCGACCTGATTTCTTCCCGCGTAAGATTATATTCAGTGGCCACCGATTCACCGGCCTTAATTATTTTTAGTTTAATAGGGGTGCCGGCCTGCCCTTTTAAAAGCGGACCAATTTCATCGGTGCGTTTACCTTCAACGTTTACGCCGTTAATTCCCACAATCTGATCTCCTGCACGAATACCCGCCTTGTATGCGGCAAAACCTTCTGCAGGATCGGCGATCATTATTTTTCCATTAATATCATTTACCGAGGCGCCGATACCACCGTATTCGCCCGTTGTCATGTAACGGAAATCTTCAATGTCGTTTTCGGTGTAATAATTTGTGTAGGGATCTAAAGAAAGTAGCATGGCGTCGATGCCTGTTTTCATTAATTGTCCGGGTTTTGTGCCATCAACATACGATACGTTTAATTCGCGGTAAACAGCGTTAAAAATATCAAGGTTTTTACTTATTTCGAAATAATCAGGTGTGGTATTTCCTTTTAAATTAAGCGCTGAGGCTCTTAAGGAATCTTTATTTTGAGCAAAAATGGTGACCGGCAAAAAAGCTACAATGAGCCATTTTTTAATGGTATGAATAGATAACATAATTGAGATTGTCGTATAAAATTAAATAAAAAACTGAAATTAATGGTTGAGATCCAATGTTTTATGGAATTTTAGGCTTTTTCTCTATAAAAACCGGAGAAATTTCACTATTTTTGCAGCCCATTAATCCCGTAAGATTATGACATCTATTTTTAGATTGTTTAAGTCGCGTTCCAATTCTCCGGAAAAGACTTCACTCCACAAAAAATACATCTCGTATTCTTACCTTTTATTAGAAATATGAAGTTATCCTCGTTTAAATTTAATCTGCCCAAAGAACTATTGGCAGAACATCCTGCAAAGAACCGCGAAGACTCGCGTTTAATGGTGCTTGAGCGCTCCACCGGAAAAATTATTCACAAAAAATTCAAAGACATTATCAATTATTTTGATGATGGTGATGTGATGATGCTTAATGATACCAAAGTATTTCCTGCACGTATGTATGGCAATAAGGAAAAAACCGGCGCAAAAATAGAAGTGTTTTTGCTTCGCGAACTTAACGCTGAAAGCCGCCTTTGGGATGTTTTGGTTGATCCTGCACGTAAAATACGTATTGGTAATAAATTATATTTTGGAGAGAATGACAGCCTTGTTGCTGAAGTGATTGATAATACTACATCTCGAGGACGCACCCTGCGTTTTTTATATGATGGCACATATGAAGAATTCAGAAAGGTTTTATATGACCTTGGAGAAACTCCTTTGCCAAAATACATCAAGCGTGCCGCTGAAGCTGAAGATATTGAAAGATATCAAACGGTATTTGCCAAGAATGAAGGCGCTGTTGCCGCACCTACCGCGGGTTTACACTTCAGCAGAGAATTACTCAAGCGTCTTGAAATTAAAGGCGTTCAATTTGCTCCTTTAACCTTACACGTAGGTTTAGGAACTTTCAGAACGGTAGAGGTCGAAGATCTTACCAAGCATAAAATGGAAAGCGAAGAAGTTTTGATTTCAAGCGATACATGTAAGATTGTAAATGCGGCCAAAGAAAAAAAGAAACGTGTTTGCGCAGTGGGTACAACTGTTATGCGCGCCGTTGAATCTTCAGTTTCTACAACCGGGCAGTTAAACCCGTATGTGGGCTGGACAAATAAATTTGTTTTTCCTCCTTATGATTTTAGCGTTGCCAATTGCATGATCACTAATTTTCACATGCCTGAAAGTACTTTGCTAATGATGGTAAGCGCTTTTGGCGGATACGATCTGGTAATGAAAGCCTATAAAGAAGCTATAAAAGAAAAATACCGTTTCTACTCTTATGGAGATGCGATGTTAATCATCTAAATAAAAAAGCCTCTTCGTTTTGAAGAGGCTTTTTTTTATTTTATTTTTTTAATCAAGTTTTAAATTGCTGCTTCCTATCACGGCCCCGTCGCAGGTTATTTCAACCTGATAATTACCGGGTACATAATCGCCCTGCCCCTCACAATAAGTTACTCCGGTTATTTCAACATTGGCATAATTCAACGTTTCCTTTCCGGCAAAATAACCATTGCTTTTATTAAACGTAAACTTGTAGCTATCGTCGTAACTCTTTGCCATTTCTTTACCATCGGGAGTTAAAACCCTTATGAAAACTGTTTTCTCGCCCGGCTTTGCTATCTTATTTTCTCCGAGACTAAATGTTACTTTTATTTTCTGCATTTTCCTGGCCTTGCTTGTTTCCACTTCTTTTTTTCCTCCGCGTCTGAAAAACACAGCTTTCGCGTTTATGTTAAAGCAGGTAAGAATGCTTCCTTTGGCAATGGTTGTTTTAAGTTCTTCTTTTTCTTTTACAAGAACATCCTGTTTTTCTTTTTCCTTATCCAGTTGTTTTAAAACACTTTTCTTTTCTGCCACCAGATTTATGTTCATAGTATTTAAAGAATCAATAGTTCTCACATATCCTTTCATAATATCGCGCAGGCTTTCGGTCTCCTTTCTCAGTTTAGCAATTATGTAAGCATCGCCCTTATGTTTTTCAGCTTCCTTAATCAACTCTTCAATGCGCGCCTTTTTTTCATCAATATCTTTTTGCATGATGGCATCCTTTGCTTCAAGACCTTCAAATTCTTTCTTCAGGTTAACAAGGTCAAGCTTCACATTATCACGTTCAACAATTATAGTTTCGGTAACGGTTTTTTGTTCAACCACTCTTGATTTTTCTTTAGAGAGAAGCCATAGGGTAACACCGTTTGTGCCCATTAATAATGCAATAACGATCCATAAAATTATACCCCGTTTTTTATTTTTTTCTTCCTGTTCATTCATAATGTAAAAATAACATGTAAAATCTGTATTTTTAACCATCTGGCCATGACACTTATTAACGATTTCATGTCATTAATTTATCCGCGTCGTTGTGAGGCCTGTAGCAACATGTTGTTTCAACATGAAGTTTTTATATGCAACTTCTGCGCGCTTAACCTTCCAAAAAGCGACTACCATAAAAAGCCTGAAAATGAATTACAGCAAGTGTTTGCAGGGAGGATTCCGTTTACCGAAGTAATGAGTTTTTACGTGTTTGAAAAAAGCGGAAAGGTTCAGAAATTGCTCCATAACATTAAGTACCAGAATCAGAAAGAACTGGCCTGTTACCTTGGCGAACAGTATGCAAAAGAATTGTTAAAAGACGGTTTTAATTTTGGGGTAGATATTATTATTCCTATTCCTCTTCATCCAAAAAAATTAAAGCAAAGGGGATATAATCAGAGTGAATGGTTCGCAAAAGGAATAGCAGAAGCCACAGGTGCTTTGCTTGATATTACTTCACTCACAAGGGTTTCTGAAACTCAAACGCAAACCCGTAAGAAAAAATATGAACGATGGGAAAACGTCGATGGTATCTTTGCATTAAATTTGGTTGAAAAATTAAAGGGAAAGCATATTCTTCTTGTTGATGATGTGATAACCACGGGCGCCACTATTGAAGCGGCCTGGCAGGTTTTTAAAAAGGTGGAAGATATCAAAATATCTGTGGCCGCCATTGCTTTTGCAGCAAGAAGGTTTTAGGTGGAGGTGTACATACTTAAGTTTTTTGTGTATTATTATATTCTATTAAGTGATCATGCCGACTCAAGTAAAATCTATTGATTACATTCAAAGTGAGGAGTCACGCACAAAGGCCATAAACAGGTTTTGCTGGTTCATTTTTTCTCTTGGGATTTTTTATTCAGTATTGTTTTTGGTTTTTAAACTGTACATGCTCGTTGCAATGCTTACGTTCATCAGCCTGGCTTTCCGGTATTTTATTTTTTTAAATACCCGATCAAAACATGACATTTCGAAAAACGCAATCATATTAACTACGAATGTTGGAGTACTGGCTTTTTCGTGCGTACTTGGATTTAACTCGGGTGTTTACCTATACCTGTTTGCGGCGCCAATGCTCATTTATTTGATATTTGATTTCACCCAAAAGAAAGCCATTTACATTAACCTTGTTATTTATGTTATTAATTTTTTAGTTATTTCCTACATACATCATTTTAAAATCATCGCCCCAATTGACTTGAGCAACTTTGGGTTGCCTGTAATTGATATAATATATACCATAAATTTTGTTTTTACATTCTTATTGTGTTTTTGTTTAATTATTTATTTTTCGAATAACAATCATGGTTATTTTGAAAGTCTCATACGGTCTGGCAAAGACAAGGACATTCTATTGTCTGAAATACATCACCGGGTAAAGAATAACCTGGCCGTGATTTCTTCATTAATTGAACTGCAGAGTTTACATATCAAGGATGAATCTGCCATTAACGTTCTTCAGGATTCTATCAGACGAATAAAAGCTATAGGTCTGCTTCATGAAAAACTATACAACAGCCAAAATTTTGAAAAGGTTCAGATTGCTGAATATATTTTCGATTTGGTGGAACATATCAAAACAATTTTTCCAATGCAATCAAAAAACATATCGTTTGAATTGTCTATTAATCCGGTAGAATTAAGTATTCAGGAAGCGTTACCACTTTCGCTGATTTTAAATGAATTGATCATTAATGCTTTAAAACACGCTTTTAATGCCACGCCTCAAGGTGTTGTAAAAATTAATGTTGAAGAACGTAAAGGCCGTGTTAAAGTAAAAGTGAGTGATAATGGTTGTGGTTTTAACCTGAATGAGGAAGCTCTAAAAAATTCTCTTGGCATTCATCTTATTCATTCTCTCTCTGAACAATTGGGAAACAAGCCTTCTTTAATTTCAGGCAGTTCCGGAACTTATTATAACCTTGAATTTATAACCGAAAAAAGCACATGAAAAAAATATTAATAGTTGAAGATGATATGATTATTAATATGGTTAACACCATGTATGTAAAAAAATTCGGCTATGAAGTTTCCGGAAATGCTAAGTCCGGGCGGGAAGCGATTGAACTTGCCCTTAAACATAAGCCTGATATTATTCTGATGGATATAAAAATTAAAGGTGAAATCGACGGAATAGAGACCATGGTAGAAATTTCTAAATTCAGCGATGCGAAAGTAATTTATGTAACAGGCAATTCAGATGAGCTGCTAAGAAAGAGAGCGGCGATGACTAACATTGTGGGTTTTTGCGTAAAACCCATGAGCATGGAAGAACTAAAAACCTTACTCGGAAAAGTTTGATTATTTATCTTTGTAAATTACCATGTTAACTTTACCTTTTGAAGGGGTGGAGTTATCACTTAAAGAAACCACAAAGGGCTTTCGTTTACCCTGAAAACAGTTATAGATCACATAACCTTTATCTTCGGTGGGATTAGGCAGTTTGTTTGCGTAGTAGTCTTTAAAATCACAAAACAAATAAGAAGTAAGTTCTAAATCGTTACTGTTTATTTGCAGATTAATTTCTTCAAGACTGTCATTATTCAGGGTATAATCGATGGAATAATTGGTAAGGCTGTCAATTTTGTATTCGAAGTATAAATGTCCGGGCGAAGTTTCAACGGGCGGCGCGGTTTCTATCAGTTTAATGGTATCAGCCCTGCTGTTAAGATTCAGCCCGCGAAAAACACCCTTTTTTGTTTTAATAATTTCGTCAAGCAAGGGATGAAACCCTTCAAAAACCCGTTGTTTTCCCTTTGTTTCTTTTATAGCCTGAGGTTTACAGGCCACCATAACTATAGAAACACTTAAAACAAAAGCAAATATTTTTAAAATGATTTTCAAGCTATGTAAAATTACATAATTAATCAAGCCGGAAATAAAAAAATACTTTTTTAAACTAACAGCTCATTGTGATTTGATTCAGGAAGGAATAGGCTTTGCCCGAAAAAATTGACTGCCCCTGCCAATATCTTCTAATAGTAATTAATTGGCTTCCTGCGCTTCAGGCTTTAACTCTGGCCTCATCTGAGGAAAAAACAATACTTCCTGAATAGCCGCATTATTGGTAAGAAGCATGGTGAGGCGGTCAATACCAATTCCAATCCCTGCGGTTGGCGGCATTCCATATTCAAGCGCACGTAAAAAGTCGTGATCAATAAACATAGCTTCATCATCGCCACGTTCCTGTAATTTTAATTGCTCTTCAAACCTCTCGCGCTGATCGATAGGATCGTTAAGTTCAGAATAGGCGTTGGCAATTTCTTTTCCGTTAATCATTAATTCAAATCGTTCAACCAATCCTTCAACTGTACGGTGTTTTTTTGTTAAAGGGCTCATCTCAACCGGGTAGTCTGTAATAAAAGTAGGTTGAATGTAGTTGCCCTCGCACTTTGCTCCGAAGATCTCATCAATTAATTTCCCTTTACCCATGCTTGCTTCTACGTGAATGTTTAATTGTTTGCAAACATTACGCAGCTCCTCTTCATTCATTTTACCTATGTCAATTCCGGTGTGTTCTTTAATAGATTCAAACATGGTAACACGTTTAAACGGAGTTTTAAAGTCAATTTGTTTATCGCCAAGTGTTACTACGGTAGTGCCGTAAAGGTCTAAAGCTACTTTTTCCAATAATTGCTCGCTAAAGGTCATCATCCAGTTATAATCCTTGTAAGCCACATAAAATTCAAGAACAGTAAATTCAGGATTATGTGTGCGGTCCATTCCTTCATTTCTGAAATCTTTCGCGAACTCATATACACCCTCAAATCCGCCAACAATAAGCCTTTTAAGATAGAGCTCATTAGCAACGCGCAAATACAACGGCATGTTCAGCGCATTGTGATGGGTAATAAAAGGTCTTGCCGTGGCGCCTCCCGGAATGCTTTGCAAAATAGGCGTTTCAACTTCCAGCAACCCGGCGTTGTTTAAAGTGGTTCTTATCGAATTAATTATCTGAGTGCGTTTTTTAAAAGTATCGCGCACCTGCGGATTAATAATTAAATCTACATAACGCTGACGATACCGAAACTCAGGGTCGCTGACTTCATCAAAAGAATTCCCGCTGTCATCGGTTTTAACTATTGGCAATGGCTTTAAAGCTTTGCTTAGAATTTTTAAAGAAGTAACATGAAGAGATATTTCTCCCGTTTTGGTAGTAAAAACATATCCTTCAACGCCAATAATATCACCAATGTCAATTAATTTTTTCCAAACCGTATCGTATAAAGTTTTGTCTTCTCCGGGGCAAATATCATCCTTACGTACATAAATCTGCAACCTTCCTGTTGCGTCCTGTATAACGGCAAAACAGGCCTTGCCCATATCGCGGATGCTCATTAAGCGGCCGGCAATGGTAATGTCTTTGTAGTTTAATTTATCACGCTCATAGTTTTCTTTTATGTCGGCGGCATTGGCATTCACCTTAAATTCATCTGCCGGGTACGGGTCTATTCCAAGAGCTTTAAGCTCGGTTAACTTTTGTCTTCTTAGAAGTTCTTGTTCGCTGAAATGAGTTGACATGTATATTAAAATTTAAAGTTCAAAATTACGGTTTAATACCCCAGCATGTTAGCATAAGTTGAAAAATAGTCAAACTTTTTTAACACAAATAAGAGTAGGTTTACCAAAGAAAATGAAGGATTCAATTACTGTTTTTTGGTTGAGGAGAGATCTTCGGCTACATGACAACGCGGGTTTATATCATGCCCTCAGGAATAATAAAAATGTACTTCTTCTTTTTATTTTTGACGCCGTTATTTTATCTGAACTACAGGATGCATATGATCGGCGGATTGATTTCATACATCAGGCAATTCAGAAAATTAATATTGAATTAAGTAATTTCCGGACATCGGTGAAAGTGGTGTGTTCTACGCCACTTGAAGCATTTAAGGAACTTACAGATGAGTATAAAATTAAAAACGTGTATTTAAATCATGATTATGAACCTTACGCCCTAGAGCGCGATGAAGAGATAAAATTATTTTTATCGCAGTTAAATATTTCTTTTTTTACATTTAAAGACCAATGTATTTTTGAAAAAAAGGAAATCACTAAGAATGACGGAAAGCCCTACACCGTTTTTACACCCTATAGCCGTAAATGGAAAAGCAAGCTCAGTTCTTATTATCTTAAAGCTTATCCAAACAAAAAATATTTTACCAATTTTTTAAAAACAGGACCATTCTCATTGGTCACACTGGAAGAATTAAAATTTAAAAAAACGGATGTAGTCCTTCAAAACGAAATAATTGTGAATGGTTTTTTATTACGCGATTATAAAAACAACCGCGACTTTCCTTCTGTTACTGGCACCTCCCGGTTAAGTATACATTTAAGGTTTGGCACCATAAGTGTGCGTCAACTGGCTGCGCAGGCATTAGCCAACAGCGAAACATTTTTGAACGAATTAATCTGGCGCGATTTTTACATGATGATTCTCAGTAATTTTCCTCATGTTGCAAAAGGCGCCTTTAAAAAAGAATACGATCATATATCGTGGAGAAACAAGGAAGATGAGTTTAAAAAATGGTGCGAAGGCATAACGGGTTTTCCGATAGTTGATGCCGGAATGAGAGAACTTAATTCCACCGGCTTTATGCACAATCGTGTTCGAATGATCGTGAGCAGTTTTTTAATTAAAGATCTTTTAATTGACTGGCGCTGGGGCGAAGCCTACTTTGCACACAAATTAAACGATTATGATTTAAGCGCTAATAATGGCGGCTGGCAATGGGCCGCAGGAAGTGGTTGCGATGCTGCGCCCTATTTCAGAGTTTTTAATCCAACTGAACAACAAAAGAAATTTGATCCCGAATTTAAATACATAAAACAGTGGGTAGCTGAATTTGGGACGAAGAATTATCCTGAACCGATGGTTGATCATGCCTCTTCAAGGTTGCGCGCTTTAAAAGTTTATAAAGAATGTTTAAACGAACATAAACAAATGAAACTATTTTAATCATATGACAGTTCAATATATTCTGGAAATAATTGGAACAGGTTTTTTTTCAATATCCGGGGCACTGGCAGCTACCGACAAATCGAAGCCTGATTGGTTTGGTGTAACTTTTATTGGATTTATTACTTCAATAGGAGGAGGTAGTGTGCGGGATATTTTATTGGGCAGTTATCCATTAGGGTGGGTAAGAGATGTAAATTTTATTTATTCTATTATAACCGGCATTGTTATTGCAAGTTTATTTTTTAAAGTTCTTATCAAGTTAAGGCGCACGTTTTTTTTATTTGATACCTTAGGTATTGCCATGTTTACTATTCTTGGCACTGAAAAAGCACTTTCATTTAATATTCATCCTTTGGTTGCTGCCATTATGGGAATGTTTTCTGCAGTAATGGGAGGAGTTTTGCGTGATGTATTAACCAATGAAATTCCCGTAATATTTAAAAAGGAAGTATATGCAACCGCATGCCTTGTTGGGGCACTCTTTTACATTTTTCTTGATTCGGTTTCTGAAAACAGAAATCTAAACATTATTATTTCAATGTTTTTAATTTTTATCATCAGGATTATTTCCATCAAATACAATCTGAGTCTGCCTAAATTCAGAACAGAAGATCAGGAAGAACCAGTCAATAAATAATATATTTACTAAAAATGAAAATATCAATAAACCGAACAGACAGCGATTTTCAGATGGAGGCTGTGAACGAAGACGGGAATAAAATTATTATGGATGGCGCCGCGGCTATTGGCGGACATAATTCAGGCTTCAGGCCAATGCAATTGTTGTTGGCGGCTGTTGGCGGTTGCAGCGCCATTGATGTGATTATTATTTTGAAAAAACAAAAACAGGAAATCGAATCCTTCGAAGTTGAAGTTGAAGGTGAACGTGAAAAGAAAGAGGAGTATTCCTTGTTTCGTCAGATCTGTTTACATTTTAAGATAACAGGAAAGGTGAATAAAGAAAAGGCGGAACGGGCAATTAAATTATCACTTGAGAAATATTGTTCTGTTTCTAAAACTCTTGAACCTACATCTGAAATTACTTTTAAGTTAACCATTAATTAATTTTTTTAAACTTATGAAAGATAAAAGTTTTGAGTCGCAGGCTATCCGTGCACAAGCAGAAAGGAGTCATAATAATGAACATTCGGTGCCCTTGTATTTAACCTCGAGCTTTATTTTTGATACTGCTGAAGAAATGCGGGCTGCTTTCGCGGATGAAAGTGAAGCTTTCATTTATTCAAGGTATACCAATCCTAATACCGATGAATTTGTAAATAAAATGTGTTTGCTGGAAGGCGCGGAGGCTGGCGTTTCCAGTGCATCGGGAATGGCGGCTATTTACACAACTCTGGCTGCATTATTAAGCTCCGGTGATCATGTGATTTCCTGCTCTTCGGTTTTTGGAGCAACGCATACTATTTTTACTAAATACTTTCCCAAATGGAATATTAATCATAGTTATTTTAATGCAAGTGAACCTGAATCCATAACAAGTCTTATCACGCCACAAACAAAGATTTTATATCTTGAGACACCTACTAACCCTGCAATTGAAGTTATTGATCTCGAATTGGTTTCGAAAATTGCAAAAGAAAATAATTTATTGTTGGTGGTAGATAATTGTTTCGCTACGCCTTACCTTCAGCAACCAGTAAAATACGGGGCCGATATAGTTATTCATTCCGCTACCAAATACATTGATGGACAAGGCCGCGTGTTAGGAGGAGTAGTCGTTGGAAAGAAAGAATTAGTTAAAGAAATTTATTTATTCGGAAGAATTACCGGGCCTTCTTTATCTCCGTTTAATGCATGGGTTCTTAGCAAGAGCCTTGAGACATTGTCGCTACGCATGGAGAGGCATTGTGAAAACGCGTTATATATTGCAGAAAAACTTGAAGGTCATACAGCTCTTGAATTTGTGAAATACCCTTTTTTAAAGTCTCATCCAAATTATGATGTAGCCAAAAAACAAATGAAAGGCGGCGGGGGCATTCTTACGTTTTCCTTAAAAGGTGGATATGAATCAGGCAAATTATTTATGGATAAATTACAAATGATCAAAATTTCACCTAACCTTGGAGATACCAGAACCATTGCCACACACCCTGCATCGTCCACTCATTGTAAATTAAGTATAGAAGAACGGAATGGTGTGGGAATTACCGATGGACTAATACGAATTTCAATTGGCCTGGAAAATAAAGAAGATATATTAAAGGATATTTTCCAGGCTTTAAATTAACCGGTAACGGTTTGAGGTTTTAATAAAGAATTGATAAATGGCGTAATCTGTTCAATTGGGCGTTCTTTTTGTAATGCCTTAATAAAAGCGCTTCCAACAATGGCGCCATCGGCAGAATGGCAAGCTTTTTGAAATGAAGCATAATTGGAAATACCGAAGCCTATCAGAAGTGAATTACGTAAATTCATTGAACGGATTCTCAGGTATTCTTTTTCATGAAACTGAGCGTCCTTGCCCGTCGTTCCTGATGAGGAAACAAGATATATAAAACCTTCGGAAAGTGAATCAAGGTATGTAATTCTTTCCGAAGAAGTTTTTGGTGTAATTAAAAAAACATTCGCAATATTGGCTTGTTTAAAAAAAGTCTTGTATTGTTCCTCATAAATTTCAGGAGGAAGATCAGGAATAATCACACCATCGATACCGATGTCGCTGCATTTTTTTAAAAAGTTCTCAATTCCCATTTGATAAACGGGGTTAATGTATCCCATTAATAAAATAGGAATTTTTATTTCTTTTCGAATGTCTTTTAATTGTTCAAACAAAAGGTTAAGTGTCATTCCATTTTCTAAAGCACGCTGATTGCTTTGCTGAATCACAGGGCCATCGGCAATAGGATCAGAAAACGGTATGCCAATTTCTACTATATCCACGCCAGAATTTTGTAATTCTTTAAGGATAGCAACGGTATTAGAAATTTCAGGAAAACCTGCCGTAAAGAAAATAGAAAGAATATTTTTTTTCTTTGTCTGAAATAAATTATGAATGCGATTTGTGTTTTTCATCTTAAATATTTTTATAATGTTCTAAATATGTCAACATGTCTTTGTCTCCTCTTCCCGAAAGATTAATAACAACAATATCGTCTTTCTTAAAGGTTAACTGGTTGAGCGCTGAAAGTGCGTGAGCCGACTCCAGGGCAGGGATAATTCCTTCAGTTCGGGTAAGTTCCAAACCGGCATTTATCGCTTCTTCATCGGTAACATACAAAAATTTAGCTTTACCCGTTTCAAATAAATGCGCGTGGAGGGGCCCAATACCCGGATAATCTAATCCTGCCGAAATGGAATGTGGCTCTACAACCTGTCCGTCTTCAGTTTGCATTAAAAGTGTTTTACTGCCATGCAAAATGCCGGGTTGTCCAAGCGCTGTAGTAGCGGCCGACTTACCCGATTGGAGGCCAAGGCCGGCGGCTTCTACCGCGATTAATTTTACATCCGTATCAATGAAGTGGTAAAAAGCGCCTGCTGCGTTGCTTCCTCCTCCAACACAGGCAATTACATAATCCGGATATTCCTTACCGGTTTTTTCTTTCACCTGTTCTTTTATTTCTTTACTGATCACAGCCTGAAATAAGGTTACAATTTCGGGATATGGATGCGGACCTACAACTGACCCGATAATATAATGGGTGTTCTCAGGATTGTTGATCCAGTCGCGGATAGCTTCATTGGTCGCGTCTTTCAGCGTTTGGCTTCCTGAAGTAACAGGAACAACCGTTGCGCCTAAGAGCTTCATTCTTTCTACATTGGGCATTTGTCTTTCGGTATCTACCTTACCCATGTATACTATACATTCCATGTTCATTAAAGCGCATACGGTAGCTGTGGCTACACCATGTTGACCCGCGCCGGTTTCGGCTATAATGCGCTTTTTACCCAAACGTTTGGCAAGTAAAATCTGTCCTAATGTATTATTGATCTTATGAGCGCCTGTATGATTAAGGTCTTCGCGCTTTAAGTAAATGTTGGCGCTGTGTTTTTCTGAAAGGTTTCTTGAATAATAGAGTGGAGAGGGACGGCCCACAAAATCGTTTAATAAAACTTTTAACTCTTTCTGAAAAGAAGGCTCGTTAATGGTTTGAAGATAAACACGTTTTAGTTCATCAATATTTGGAAATAACATTTCAGGAATAAAAGCTCCTCCGAAATTGCCGTAAAATCCTTTTGAATTTGCAGTATGATTCATAATGTATGTTGTCTGATTAATGAAATTATATTTTTTACTTTATTAATATCTTTTATACCGGGACTGACTTCAAGTCGGCTGTTAAGGTCAACTCCCACAAGGTTGAGGCCTTCTAATTGAAAAGTTTCAGAAATATTTTCGGGCCCTATTCCTCCGCTTAAAAAGAATGGAACTTTTTGATCATATTTTTTTAATATTCCCCAATTAAACGTTTTCCCATTTCCGCCTCTATTTTCTCCTTTGGTATCAAACAAAAAATAATCACAGAATGAATAATCTTTAGTTTTTGTAAAATCAAATTGATCGTCAATAGAAAATGCTTTTATAAGAATAAGATTTTGCTTTAAAAAGTTTTTGCATAAGGCTACACTTTCATTTCCGTGAAACTGAATACCGTCTAACTTATATTCAGAGGTTATTTTTTCTATTTCTTCAAACGACGAATCAACAAAGACGCCGATTTTTTTAGCAGGTAAATTCTGAAGGTCAGACGGAATAAGATTATCAGCCATGTATCTTTGGGATTTCTTATAAAAGATAAATCCTAAAAGATCGGGGCTACAACTTGCTATTTCATCAAGATTGCATTTGTTTTTTATACCACATATTTTAATTGTCATTTTGAATTTTGTCTGTTTATAAAATAAAAAAACCCACTGTGAACAGTGGGTTTTAAAAGTTTATCTTAAATTGAATTAAATCAATGCCAGTGTTCACGGTTATAACTATCAGCAGGCCACCAAAATAAATTAGTATTCAAATGTGTTTTCATTTCTATGGCAAATTTAAGTGGAATATAATTGAGAAACAAAATTTCTTGTGTTAAAATAAAGCAAGGCCGGTTTTAAGTGCCAATAAACATTATTTTAAGTTAATCAGTTCATTTGTTTTAAGAATCAGATTCATAAATAAAATTTTAGGATTTGCGTTTCTTTCAATGTAGTAATAGTTGTTGTTAAATTCCTCCACTAATATTTCGTAGTTTTTTCGCGTGATAAAAGGAGCGAATTTTTCAAGAAATAATTTTTCCTGACCGCTTAACCGTACTAAATTTTTATCGCCATAATTATACATTAAACTATCTCTGAACACTTCAAGGCCATACTGAAAGAATTGTTTTTGTTTTTCTCTTCCAATTACCGCGTTTTCATCAATCCACTGCAAAGCCTTATTACAATCAAACTTTAAAGCAAGCCGCATAAAACTCTGAAAATTATTTAAAAAAGATACGCTGTCATCGTTATGAGTTAAAAGTGAAACGGCTTCACCGTAATTACCGTTTGCGAGCATCTCGGTTTGGCGTGCCACTTCACTATTAACTTTATAATTAGTTATTAAAGCTTCAGAAATTTCTTTTTCGGTGCAACTGTAAAACGGAATTTGCTGAACTCGTGAAAATATGGTAGGTAATAACTGATCGGGTTGGGTACTTACTAAAATAAAAATGGTTTGTTCAGGAGGCTCTTCAAGAATTTTTAAAAGCTTGTTAGCGGCCTCAGCATTCATTTTTTCGGGCTGCCAGATGATCATGATCTTATAGGATCCTTCATAACTGGTATAACTTAACTTCCTTAGTACATCATTGGATTCTTCAACAGGAATAATGGGTTGCTTGTTTTCAGCGCTAAGCTCATTGAACCAGTCATTTAAACTTAAATAAGGGTGCTGGAGAAACGCCTCACGAAATTCTTTTATCAGATCATTGCTGCTTTTTACATCTTTGCTTTTTGCGATGGGAAAAACAAAATGTAAATCGGGATGAATGAGTTTGGATACTTTGTTACATGAAATGCAGGAACCACATGCGCCTTGCGGCGTGGGGTTTTTACAGTACAGGTGTTGAGCAAAAGCAATAGCCGCGGGTAAATTTCCGCTTCCTTCTTTTCCACTAAAGAGCAAAGCATGGGGTACACGCGATTCGTTTACCATTTTTAATAAACGCCCTTTCGCTTCTGTTTGTCCGACTATTTGTTCATAGAGCATTAGGAAAATGTAATTTATTTATTGTTGTATTCATTCATGCATCGCTGTAAACCTATAAAAGCGAAAGCTTTAACAGCGTCGCCCGAAATTTTTATCCGCTCGTTAAGTGTTTTCAGTTCTTCTTCATTCCATTTTCCAAGTACATAGTTTACCTGTGAACCCTTGTTGAATTCGTTGCTAATTCCAAAACGCAAACGATTATAATTACTGTGTCCTAAAACTTCCTGAATGCTTTTTAACCCGTTATGACCACCGTCGCTGCCTTTAGGGCCTATGCGTATTTTACCGAAGGGCAAGGCTAACTCATCTACAAGTACCATAAGATTAGAGAGATCAACTTTTTCGTTTTGAAGCCAATAGTTTACTGCCTTTCCGCTAAGGTTCATATAAGTGCTGGGTTTAATTAAAACAAGTTGTTTACCTTTGTGTTTTAAATAGGCAACATCAGCGAGACGGTCACTTGAAAATTTTACTCCGCCTTCTGATGCTAAGTGATCAACGATTTTAAAGCCAATATTGTGCCGCGTTTCGGCGTATTCTTCACCAATATTACCCAGTCCAACTATTAAAAATTTGCTCACTTGTGTTTATGAGACTTGAAGGTATAAAAAAGAAAACTATTTTTTATTAAAACCGTGTTTAATATTATAACGAACACAATCCCAATACTCTTTGGTGTAACTTACAAAAATCTCTTCGCCGGCTTCAATGTTCTTTTTTGCAACAATAAAACATCTTTTACCTCTGATTTCATATTCGCAATTATTCTTTAAGCCTGGCACCCTTGTTAATCCTAACGCATCGTTAGCGTAACGTGCCTTATGTTGCGGGGTGGGATATGCATCAATACAAAGTTTATTGTTGATGAAAAAAAGATAACCGTCTTTATTTTCCAGAACACGTTTTTCATATTCTTTCCAGTTAATAAGTTCGCCAAGATATTCAATTACCTCTTCACCTTTTTTAATAGGTGTGGTGGTATATAGCCCTTTGCCCGCGTTGGGTAATTGTGATTTTTTTACTATTAGTGCCATATGAGCCGCAAAAATAAATTTAAATTGGTAATAAACGAGCGCTTTTTAAAAATGTTGGTAAGTTTATAAATAACCACCTGACAGTTCTTTGAAAATTTCGTGCCGTGTCGCCAGTTCACTGGGAATAAGCGTTGTTGACGCATCTTTTACCATAAGTACTTTATTACAATATTTTAAGATTAAATCAAGATCATGTGAACTTACTATTACACATTTATTTTGTTCGGCACATACATTCTTTAATAACAAAAAAAGTTCGTGCTTACTTGCATAATCCAGAAATGCTGTTGGTTCGTCCAGCAACATTAGAGGGGTTTGTTGTGCAATGGATTTTGCGATCATTGTTTTTTGAAAAAGGCCATCGCTAAGTTCGGATAATAATTTATGACGGTGAAGTTTTAAGCCGCACGCGTTTATGGCTTCCTCAATAATCTTAAGTTGCTGAGGCATTAGTTTATTAAACAAATTAGTGTGGGGAAACTGCCCCGCGGAAACTGCATCAAAGGCAGTTAAATTAAAGCCCTGAATTTTTTCAGTCAAAACAATAGAAATCTTTTTCGATAATTCAAGGTTCGAAAGATCTTCCAGGGATCGTGAACTGATATTCACTGTACCGCTTAATACTGGTAAAAGGCCGCAGATAGAACGTAAAAGAGTGGATTTACCACTTCCATTAACACCAACCACACCAATATAATCTCCCGGCTCACATTCAAGATAAATTTTTTTTAATACTTCTATCTGGTTGTTATTTTTTTTAAAACCAAAGGTTCCGTTTATAATTTCTATACAGCTGCTCTTAGTCATTTACCATTGTTTGTTTTTAAAAAGTAAATAAATAACAAGTGGAGCCCCTAAAAACGTTGTAATCATGTTTATTGGCAATATTGAGCTTTGTGAAAAACTATGACACAAAACATCCGAAAATAAAAGTATGATACTTCCTATTAACATGCATGAAAGCAGGTGTGTTTGCTGCCGCGATGTTTTAAAAATCATTCTTGAAAGTAAAGGCACTGCAATTCCAACAAAGGCAATGGGGCCACAAAAAGCCGTGGTAATACCCGTTAAAACAGATGAAATTAAGATAAGATAAAAGCGGTTTGAAGAATAATTAATGCCAATGTTAGTAGAGTAATTTTGTCCCAATAAAAAAGCATTTAAAGGTTTGATGAAAAAAATAAGCGATAATAAACAAAGCGCCGAAACGGTCATATAAATATAAAGGTCGGCGTTGGTAGTGGCTGAAAGGGAGCCCATGCCCCACATAACAAATGATTTAAGATCGGCAGGATTAGCGAAATATTCCAGTGCGCCTTGCAACGCTCCACACACCTGTGATAACATTAATCCGATCAACAATAAAATCACATTGCTGCTGATTCGTTTTGAAAGATATAAAATTAAAAATGTCACAAGAAAGCTGCCACACACCGAAGAAAAGACAACTATACTTTTTCCTAAAATATAATTACTGAATAACCCTATACCGCTGCCCGATAAAATAGTTATAGCCACCAATAAAGATGCCCCGGAACTTATACCCAGCACGTATGGACCGGCAAGAGGGTTTCGGAACAGAACCTGAAGTATTAAACCCGATACGGAAAGCGTGCCACCCGCGAGAATAGCTGTTATGGTTTTTGGAAAACGTATTTGCCATAAAATAAAGTTACCCGAATCAACGTTGGATATATGCGACAATTCGCTTCCTCCGAATAACAAACTACAGAGTGTTCCTGTAATAAATAGAAAGATGAGTAGTATAAATTTTATATTGGAATTAAAATTCACTTATTCTAATTTTTTGTAATAATACAACTCGTTTGATAACCTTGATTTTAATTCAGGATGAAAAATAACTATTAAATCGCGTAATACCCTGTTTGGGTATAGAATGCCGGTTTCCCAATAATCACTGTAACCATTCGCATTTGATGTTTTAATATTGTTGTAAAGATTTCCTGTTTGAAATGATTTAAATTCAGAATACCTGGTCTCCAGTGACAAAAGTTCTTTTTTAGTTTTTACAAGGGCCATGTTAAGCCAGAAGTCGGCGTCTTTGGCTTTATTGTAAACCTCTTCAAAACTAAGATGAAGACTCCCGGTTTGGGTATTGTCTTTCCATATATAATTTGCGTGTGCATCATTATAAAAAGTGGCCGCGAAGCTTTTCCCGCCTGGCACGTACCATATTTCACCAAATTTAATTTCACTAAATACCGATGGAAGGCTTTTTGCCGAGGAGGCGAGAAGTTTCAACTCCAGATAATTTTGTTCAATTTCATTAAATAAAGAATCTGCCAGAATGGATTTATTCACAAAGGCACCAAAAAATTTTATCCACTCACTTCGCGCCAGAGGGCTTTGTTCAAGATGATCAACGGCAATAACATACGGGATCTGAGCCTGGCTGATTTTTTCATTCATGTCTTTTGAGGGATTGCCCATTCCAAATGAAAAAATAATATCAGGTTTCAGAATAATTGTTTTTTCTACATTGAGCTCGGGAGATTTAACTAATTCCTGCAGGAGACCTTTTTGAAATTTATAAAGAACACTTTTATTATTGTAGTAATCAATATTTTCAATAGCTGAGATGTGTTCAATTTCATTTAAGTCACAAAGCATTGTGGTGTAAATGCTGCTTAAGGAGGCAATTTTTTTACATCCTGATTTAAAAATAAACGTTTTATGTGATGGCTGTATTTGAAGTGTACTGTCTTTTAAAATAATGTAAATGGCCGTAGTATCGGTAATATTAGAGTTTCCGAAAAGGTATATTAATTTACAATATTTATTTTCAGAGATCGAAAACCTTTTAGCGTATTTCAAAGTGCTGTCTTTTTTAAGACTCAGCAAATAAATGTTTTCATTTTTGCTTTCCGTCTTTTTTTCAGGTTGATTACAACTGCATAGAAGCGCAACGATAAGAATACAAAAATATTTTTGGTAGTCAGGCTGCATTAAATAGGATTGAAAATATACTGCCTTGTGGTACATTGTTTGTAACCGTTATATCAGCATGGTGATTACTAACAAGGTCTTTAACAATGTATAATCCCAAACCTGTGCCCTTTGCTGTTCGTGTGTCTTCACTTCCCGACCTGTAAAAGCGGTTAAAAATTTTCTTTTTTTCATCCGTAGTTATGCCGCATCCGGTATCACTGACTGATAAAAGTATCTGATCGCCTTGTCTGCGAAGTTTAAACAGAATTTGTTTTTCGTTAAACGAATATTTGAGAGCGTTATCAATGAGATTAGTTATAATTGAGGGGAAAGCAGTTTTATCCATATAAATAAATAAGCCTTCTTCAATCTCTAAAGTAATTTCATTTTTATCCATATTATTTTTGTAATACCTGAATAAAATGTCCTGCGCGAATTTGCTTAGGTTTTCTTTTTCTTTTTTAAATACTAACTCTCCTGATTCAAGTCTGCTTGCAAAAAGCACATTGTCTATAAGGGAGTTTAACCGTTCGGTTTCCTGCAAGGCATTCGCAAGAAGTTGCTGTTGAATTTCTTCACTGAGTTTATGTTTTTGCAAGGTCTGTAACTGAAGTTTGGTTGCGGCAATGGGGGTTTTTAATTCGTGCGTGATGCTTAAAAAGAAATTTTTTTGTTGATTGGTAAGTTCCATTTCTTTCTGATGCGCTTGTTTTACTTTGTAAATGCCGAACAGTAGTAAAAGTAAAAAAACGGTTCCTTCGCCAACAACCATCATTACCTGCATTTTCTTTTTATGATGCAGCGCCGATATTTGGCCTTGAAGTGATGCGGGATTTAGAGTAGAGAGTTCGATCAGTTTTTGTTTACCATCTATAATCTGACCTGTTTGTTTAACCAAAAGAATTTCCCACCATAAAAACTGTAAAATAATGTATCCGAAGAGTACAAATAAAATAAATATGGAACGCGACTTTTTAATATTTAGTAAAATTAAAATTTATTCTAAGTTTGGTTTTGAATCATGGCTTCAATACGGTCAAACACTTCAGACGCTCTTTTCACCGAGCCCACGTCTTCAATGGTTAACAGTAACTTATTATTTTGTTCCTTAAGTTGGCACAGATTTGGGTATTTTTGAGCGAATGCCAGGGAGGCTCTGAAAATAGCCGTTTCAAAGAATTCACTGTTTTTCTTGCTGATAAAATACGCAATCATTTTGCCGTTTTTTAAAGTGAGTTTTTCAAAGCCCATTTTCATGGCGTGCCAGCGCACCCGTAAAACATTAATGAGTTCAGTAACCTCAACGGGTACCGGGCCAAATCTATCCCTCAGGTTTTTCTCAAAATCAATAAGGTCATATTCTTTTGTAATATTATCAAGTTCGCGGTAAAGCAGAAGCCTTTCTGTTAAACTGCTTACATAGGCATCCGGAATCAATAACTGCAGATCGGTATCAATAACAGTTTCCTTAACAAACTGGCGCGAGAATACCGATTTATCAATATCCTGTTCATCATCTCCATGAATTTCTTTATACCATTTTTCTTCTTTTAATTCATCAACCGCTTCGTTTAAAATTTTCATGTAGGTATCAAAACCCATGTCGTTAATAAAACCACTTTGTTCGCCACCTAAAAGATTTCCGGCTCCGCGGATATCAAGATCGCGCATGGCTATCTGAAAGCCGCTGCCCAGATCGCTGAAATCAACAATCGCTCTTAAACGTTTTCTTGCTTCGTTGGTTAAACTTATTTGCGAAGGGGCAAGCAGATAACAAAACGCTTTTTTATTGCTCCGGCCCACGCGGCCACGCATCTGATGAAGATCACTTAAGCCGAAATTCTGAGCGTCATTAATTATGATAGTATTCGCATTGCTGATATCGAGCCCGCTTTCAATAATGGTGGTTGCAACCAACACATCAAAGTCACCTTCCATAAAACCAAGCATAACGTCTTCCAGCTTGTCACCATCCATTTGTCCATGTCCGATTGCAACTCTGGCATTTGGCACAAGGCGCTGAATTATTCCTGCAATTTCTGTAATGTTACTTACCTTGTTGTTAACAAAAAAAACCTGTCCGCCGCGATTTAGTTCAAAGCTTACCGCATCACGAATTAATTCTTCACTAAAACTGTGAAGTTCTGTTTGAACGGGATAACGGTTTGGAGGCGGGGTAGAAATTACGGAAAGGTCTCTTGCGCCCATTAAGCTAAACTGAAGTGTGCGTGGAATAGGGGTGGCCGTTAATGTTAAGGTATCAATGTTGGCTTTAAAGGTTTTTAATTTATCCTTAACACCAACACCAAATTTTTGTTCTTCGTCAATTATAAGCAATCCAAGATCTTTAAACTTAACTTCCTTGCCCACTAATTTATGTGTACCGATAAGGATATCAAGCTTTCCTTCTTCCAGCCTTTTTACAATTTCCTTTTGTTCTTTGGCGCTTTTAAAACGGTTAATGTAATCCACATTTGCGGGAAGATTTTTTAAGCGGTCACTGAAGGTTTTATAATGCTGATAAGCCAGAATGGTTGTTGGTACAAGGATGGCTACCTGCTTGCTATCGCATACTGCTTTAAAGGCGGCCCTGATGGCAATCTCTGTTTTTCCGAAACCAACATCGCCACACACCAGCCGGTCCATAGGGTGGGGACGCTCCATGTCTTTTTTAACATCGGCGGTAACTTTTACCTGATCAGGGGTGTCTTCATAAATAAACGAAGCCTCAAGTTCGTATTGAAGATAATTATCCTGTGGGAAAGCATGGCCCGGTTTTGATTTTCTTTCAGCGTATAATTTAATAAGATCATAAGCCAGTGCTTTAACGTTTCGTTTGGTTTTACTTTTTAAAGTGGCCCATGAGGTGCTTCCAAGTTTGTCGATTCGTGGAATATGTCCTTCCTTACCGCTAAATTTACTTATGCGGTGAAGACTGTGTATGCTAACGTATAACGCATCATTATCTTTAAATAATAACTTTACGCTTTCCTGTTCTTTTCCGTTAATATTTAATTTTTGAAGGCCCGCGAAACGCCCGATCCCATGATCGATGTGGGTAACAAAATCTCCGGGGTTGAGCATTAGAACTTCCTTAATGGTAAATGCCGCGGCGTTTTTATGTTTTGCTTCTTTAAGTTTAAAGCGGTGATAACGTTCAAAAATCTGATGATCGGTATATACTGCAATTTTAAGATCGTGATCAATAAAACCCTCGTGAATATTTAATGATTCATAAGTAATCAGACTTTCATAAGTGCGGTGCTCTTTGGCAAGAAGGTCATTAAAAATAGTTATGAGCCTGTCGGCCTGTTTATTATTATCCGTTAAAAAAAAGTTGGTGTATCCTTTGGAATTATTTTCTTTCAGGTTTTTAATCAGAAGATCAAAATTCTTATTAAAAGAAGGCTGCGGCTGTTGATTAAAGGTAATTGCCGTGCCGTTAAGTGAAGAGGTGATACCGTATTCAAAACAGGTAAAAGAAGAAATGAAATTTTTTAATTCATCAGAGGTGGCGTATAATTTTTCAGGCGGTACTTGTTTTATTTCTCCGTGATGAGACGTAAATGCATTTTGCGCTTTATCAAATTTTTTGTCAAACAGATCATGACTATAATTAAGATCTTCAAAAAAAAGCAGTGTGTCTAAAGGGTTAAAATAATTAAGGAAGATGGATTTTTCTTCATTAAAAACCGTGGAGTTAATGTTGGGTATAATGGTAATAAAACCAAAAGAAGCATTAGACAGTTGACTCACGGGGTCAAAGGTTTTGATGTCTTCTACTTCGTTGCCAAAAAGTTCAATCCTGTATGGATATTCGTTGGCAAAAGAATAAATATCAATAATTCCACCTCTTACACTATACTGACCCGCCTCAAAAACAAAATCAACATTTTCAAAATTATAGGATAATAAAAATTCAGAGATAAAATCGATGGATAGTTTTTCTCCTTTTTTAATTTGTAAAGTGTTTTGGGTTAACTTTTGTTTTGCGGCAACCTTTTCGCAAAGCGCGCTGGGATAGGTAATAATTATTCCATGAAAATGTTCTTTGGAAACTTTATTTAAAACTTCTGTTCTTTCCTGAATGTTGGCGTTTGTGGTTTTCTCAATCTGGTAGGGCTGCCTGTATGTTTCCGGAAAAAAGAGAACTTTTTGATCTTTAAGAAGAGACTCGACATCGTTTAATAAATAGGCCGCTTTTTCCTGTTCGGATGCAATGATGATGATGTTCTTTTTCGAGGTGTTATAAAGAGATTGTATAAAAAAAGAAATAGCGGATCCGTTCAAACCTTGTAACCGGTGGTTTTGGTTAAGGTTCAATTCATTAATCCGGAAATCAAAAATCCCCTCCAGCTTCTTAATCAGAGACATTGGTCTGCAAAATTAACCAATTACCTTTAGTGGATTCAATTAATTTTAAAAAATGAAGAATTAACAACAAAGGGTATTTTTATTGAATAGAGGTTTGGAATAAAAGCAGGCATTTGGGAAGATTTGAAATAAAGAACATTGATTCGTGGTTAGAATCAGCCTTACAATAATTCCTTCATTTTTAACACTTCGTCAGTTGATTGATGTAAAAATGATGGATATATTTGTTTGTAACAATAATAATTTAAATCCATTTAATACCTTAAGCATGAAAAAAAATTTACTTACTATTTTTGCTTTAACTTCCTTAACTGGCAGCGTTATGGCACAATTACCTGTTAGTACAACGCCACAAAATAAAACGGCTGTACTAGAAGAGTTTACAGGGATTTACTGCGGATACTGTCCGGACGGGCATCAGATTGCAAACTCAATTAAAGCCGCTAATCCATCAAAAGTAGTTTTGGTAAATATTCATGCTGGAGGATACGCTACAGTAGCGGCGGGTGAACCTGATTTAAAAACTCCTGAAGGTACTGCTATCAATAACATGTCAGGAATGAGTATAGTTGGTTATCCTGCAGGTGATGTAAGCCGTGTTGTTGTTCCTTCAGCCTCACAACAAACTGCTTCTCCTTACGGAATGGCTCAGAACAGAAATTCATGGTCAAGTTCAGTTAACGCTATTTTAACGCAAACGTCTTATTGTAATGTAGCGTTGCAAGGCACGGTGGATGTTAATACCCGTGTTTTAACGGTAGTGGCGGAGGTTTATTATACTGCCAACAGTCCTGTAAACACAAATTCACTTACAATTTTTTTACTGGAAGATAAAGTTGTTGGACCTCAGCATAATTATGGAAGTCCTTACTATAATGCCGCTAATTATAACGCTGATGGAACTTATAATCACAATCACGTTTTGCGTAAAGCATTAACACCAACTTTTGGTCAGTCAATTACTCCTACTACAATGGGAACTACTTATACCACCACTTTAACTTATACAATACCTGCAACTTATGGTGCAGCTGGTAAAACAAACCCATGTTTGCTTGGTAACCTTGAACTTGCTGCTTTTGTAACCCAAACAGACAGACCGGCAATTTCAGGGGCTAACGGACCAATAACACTTACCGGCTTTTCAAATACTCTTGACGTTGCAACTACAAATTTGAAAAGTGATGCTTCAGTGTGTTCAGGTAATAACTTTTCATCATTCTTTAAATTTACAAATACCGGAAGTACTCCAATAACTAACGCTGTGTTCTCTTATTCCATGAACGGAAACGCAATTAATACTTTAACCTGGACAGGTAATGTTAATCCAATGACATCTTCACAAACCGTTACCGTTCCTCTTTTCAGCTTTAGTCCGGTTGCAACTAATTCAATGAATGTAAGCGTGGTTTCTGTTAACGGTGCAGCAGATCAAAATGCGGCAAATAATACCGGTGTAAAAACAATAAATCTTACAACAGTGGTTGCAAATACATTAAGTATGCAGATGGACTTCACGCAAGACCAGTACGGAACAGAAGATTCATGGGTATTATATGATGATGTAACTAATGCCATTATTTCTCAGGACGGACCTTTTGCGGATTTACCTGCCTCAGGAACGTTACTACATACTCAAACATTTACCGTAAATCCGGCAAATTGTTACAGATTAGTTGTTAGCGATGCTTATGGAGATGGGGTAAACGCGGGAACAGGCGTGGGAGGTTACTCTTTAAAATCAGGCGGAGTTGCTATTATAACTTCTAACGGACAATATGGAACTGGCGAAACACGTTTGTTTAAATCTGCGGTTGCTAATAGCGGTATTTCAGCAAAGAGTTTAAATATTAACTCGGTAAACCTTTATCCAAATCCAACTGCAGGAATTACTAACCTTTCAATTGATCTTCGTCAAAATGAAACTTTAAATGTTGTTATTCTTAACAGTATTGGTCAGGTAGTATATTCAGCAAAAAATGTAGAATATAATTCAGGTTTAAATAATGTTTCTATCAATACTGAAAATTGGGCTGCCGGCGTTTACTTTATTAATGTTGGTTCTTCAAATGGTTCGGTAAAACAAAAATTAACCGTTACAAAATAAAAATAACTGTTTTAAAACAGGAAGAGCTGGCTCTCATTGCCGGCTCTTCTTTTTTAAAGACTTAAACAATCTATTTAACCCAATAACATGAAAACACTATTTACATTTGCTTTTGCCTGTCTTACTTCCGCGTTAGTATCGCAAAGTTTTTCGGTATATAAAACAAACAATACCGGAATTAACACTGCAACCATTACAAATGGCGGCACTTTAAACGAAACAACAAGTGCGAGCAGTCTGTTATACACAAAAATTAAAATTAAAAACAATGCCGCCAATACTCAAACTTTTACGGTGAAAAGATCGGTATTGTATAATAGCCCTGCATTAATTCTTGATGGAAGTTCTTCAACACCGAGCACCTACTTTTGTTTTGGTAATACATGTTTCCCAAGTAATATAAATGCAGCAGATCCTGCAAATTACACTATCCTTGCAGCGGCAGGGCAAACTAATGTTAACGCGCCAACTTCAGATAATACAGCCACTAACGGTCAGCCTTTTTCTATTTATCTGGATGAAGCTGCAACCATTGGAAACTATGTTATCAGATATAAAATCAGCAATGTTAATAATCCCAACGATACTTTAGCTTTTACGGTCGTGTATAATCAGGGGGTTGGAATTAAAAAAAATACAAATTCATCTGATTTCATATCCTCTGTTTTTCCTAATCCTGCATCAGGCGAATCTACCCTCAATGCTCATTCTTCAATAAATCAACAAGCCGGTCTTTTTATTTATAATTCATTGGGCGAATTGGTAAAAACTAATAAATTCAATTTAGTAGCAGGGACTAACGATTTAAAATTTAGTTGTTCTGATTTAAGCGCAGGGGTTTACAACCTGATTTTAACAACCGAACAAGGCTCACTTATAAAAAAATTAACCGTGTCTAAATAATTAGTTTAAAGTTTGCGGGAGGGGATTATTAAACTCTTAAATTTACTAATGAACCTATTTAAAAATATTTTTTTTACCTTGTTTTTATTTAGCTTCATTGGTTTTAAGGCTCAGGTAAGTTCATGCCCTAACTGGACTAAAACTGATTGCAGCGGAAATTCTCATACCCTTTATAATTATCTTGATAGTAACAAAGTGGTGGTCATGATCTTTGGTATGGGCTGTTCTTCATGTTCCGACGCAGCGGGTTTTTTCGCGTCTTTACGCAGTCAGTATATGATTAGTCACCCCGGAAGGTTTAAAGCGTTCTACCTGGATTTTTTCAGCGGTAACACCTGTGCTAATAATGTTACCCCAATTATCGGAACTTCTTTGGATGCCGGATTTGATAGCTGCGCTAGTGAGTTAGGTGCCTACACCAGCGCTTCCCCTATGACCTATGTGGTTATTGTTGGCGGAAGCTCACATTCCATAATCTACTCAATAAAAAAATACATTTTTGATTATTCGGATTCGGTAAACATTAAAACTTCTATCAATAACTTTTTCAATTCCGTTGGTTTAAATGAACGAAGTGCCACAGAACGTCGCGCATCTGTTTACCCCAATCCTTCACACGATAAAATAACAATTCAAAGTGGTGGCGAAGAAATAAATTCAATAGCTCTTTTTGATGTTAAGGGAAGATTGGTAAAAGAAATTTCAGGAGTTGGCTGTGCGGAAACTTCATTCAGCCTGGCAGGCTTTAGTGCCGGAGAATATAATCTTCGTTTAAAATATAAATCAGGAAAAAAAGAAGAGCAAAAAATAATTAAGCAAAATTAATTTGTCAATAATATTTTTTTGAAAAATTACCCGGACCTGCGCCGGGTTTTTTTGTGGCTGCCAGCATAGTAATTATTCAGTTTTTTTACGTTTCTTTACACTTTTAAAATTAACTATGGAATTATATTTAGACTCGGCAAACTTAAAGGAAATTGAAGAAGGTTTTAAGTTGGGCTTTTTGAATGGGTTAACAACAACGCCTACTTTTATGCAAAAGGAAGGCATTACTGATATTGATGCTACAATTGTAAAGTTGAGTAAAATTGTTCCTGTACTTCAAATTGAAGCTTTAGGTAACACCGCTGAAGAAGTATTGGCAGAAGCAGAACGCCAGATAAAATTAGGCCTTGACGTTACAAAGACTGTGTTTAAAATTCCGGTTTCGCTTGAAGGCGTTCGTGCCTGCAAAATGTTACGTGATAAAGGATATCTTGTTAATGTTCACTTGGTTTATACCCTGCAGCAAGCCTACATGGCCATGCAGGCTGGCGCTACTTACGTTTGTCCTTTGGTTGGACGTTTACAGGATCAGGGTCACGATGCGCTTGCTCTTGTTCAGCAATGTGTAGATGCCGTTGACATTTATGGTTACGACACTAAAATCATGTTCTCTTCAGTGCGAACAGCCGAACATGTTAGAAATGCCATCAATATTGGGGTTCACACGATTACCGTTCCTCTCAAAATATTAAAGCAACTCACCGAAAATAATTTCACTACGCTTGGAACCGATCAGTTTTACATGGATACCCGTTTGATGATGGTGAAAGTAAGAGAGGCAATCAATGGGGTTAATCCTATTGTAAATGAAGACACATCCATTACAGATGCAATTATTAAAATGACCGAATTCAATTTTGGCGCCATAACGGTTACCAAAAAAGACGGAAGCATTAAAGGTGTGTTTACTGACGGATCTCTTCGTAAATTATTAATGGAAAAAGGACGCGATGTATTGAATAAAAAACTAAGCGATCTTGAATACCGCGAGCCTATTACAATTGACGGTAATGTTTTATTAAACGAAGCGAATGCATTGTTCAAAAAAACACAGGTAGATACCATTGTGGTTACTAATGAAGGCAAACCTGTTGGTATGCTGGATATTCAGGACCTTAATCATAACTAATTAAACGAGCCCTGAAGAAGGGCTTTTTTTATGACCGAAATTGAAAGAACATATCTTGCCCTTGGAGGTAAATTCGTTATCCCGTTCGAAGAACTAAAAGCAAGAATGCAGAAAGTGAAAGCAATTATTTACGATTGGGACGGCGTTTTTAATAATGGAAATAAAACCGCGGATAGCAGTAGTAATTTTAGTGAGGTTGACAGCATGGGTACAAATCTTCTGAGATTTTCAACTTATTTAAAAAGAGGACTTCCTGTAAGCGCGGTTATCAGCGGTGAAAAAAATGACACGGCTTTTTATTTTTGCAAAAGAGAATGTTTTCATTACTCTTTTTTTAAGGCCGCGAATAATAAAATTGACGCCTTAAATTATATTTGCAATACTCATAAAATTCAACAGCACGAAGTTGCTTATTTTTTTGACGATGTCCTGGATCTTTCAATGGCGGAGGTTTGCGGGGTAAGAATATTTGTGAATCAAAAAGCAAATCCGCTCTTTGCAGAATATTGCGTAAGAAATAAACTCGCTGATTATATAACGTCTTCGGCGGGTGGAAGCTTCGCCGTAAGGGAATCTACAGAATTACTTGTAGCACTGAATGATAATTACGATGAGGTAATGCAGGGAAGGAAAAATGTTTCCGCGGAATATAAAACCTATCTTGAAAAAAGAAAATCGATAAGCACGGAGTTTTTTAGTTTACTGGATGGTAAAATGGAAAAGGCGGAATTTTAACTAACTCAATTCAAACTGCATCCGGCTTAATTTTTGATACAAGCCTTCTTTATTTAGCATTAATTGCTGATGCGTTCCGCTCTCCTGAATAACTCCTTTTTGCAGCACAACAATTTTATCCGCGTTTCTTATAGTGGCTAAGCGGTGCGCGATAACAATACTTGTTCTTCCCACCATTAATTTGTCAAGAGCTTCCTGTACCAGATGTTCACTTTCGCTGTCTAAGCTGCTTGTTGCTTCATCGAGTATAAGAATACTTGGATTTTTTAAAACCGCCCGTGCAATAGCTATGCGCTGACGTTGACCGCCCGACAGTTGTATTCCTCTTTCGCCAACCAACGTTGAAAATTTTTCGGGAAAAGAATTTATAAAATCAAGCGCGTTGGCTTTTTGAGCTGCCTCTTCTATTTCCGAATCGCTTGCATTCGGTTTTCCATAAGCGATATTATCCTTAATACTTCCGGCAAATAAAATAACATCCTGAGGAACAAGCGCAATTTGTTTTCGCAATTCTGTTAATGAAATATCTTTACTGTTAACCCCGTCAATGAGTATGCTTCCTTTCTGCGGGTCGTAAAAACGAAGTATTAAACTTGCTATGGTAGATTTACCGGAGCCACTGCTTCCAACGAGGGCAACTGTTTCGCCGGGCTCAACTTTAAAAGAAACCGATTTTAATACTTCAAAATCTGAACGTGACGGATAATTAAAAGATACATCTTTAAATTCTATTTCGCCATTCGAATGTTTGGCGGGAATATTTCCGGCAATCAATTCAATGTTTTCAATATCACCATCGATTAATTCAAACACTCTGTCCGTTGCTCCCAATGCGCGTTGCAGCGAAGCAATCTGTTCAGGCAAACCGCCAAGCGACCCGGCTACGAATAAAGAAAGCATTAAAAATTTCCCGAACTCTGCGCCTGAAATATCATTGCTTATAACGGCTTTCACCATCAGATATAAAATAAAAAACATGGCGCCGAAAACAAAGGAAACTACAAAAGCAAAAAAAGCACCTCTGAAAATCCCATATTTGATTCCGAATTTTTTAATGTCGTTTGTTTTATTGGTAAACCGTGCGATCTCGTGAGCCTCATTGGTGAATGTTTTTACGTTGGTAATACCGGTTAAGCTTTCGCCAACAATAACATTGGCTTCGGCAATTTTCTCCTGAAAATTCTT
>JAOQAF010000142.1 GCA_025963735.1 Bacteroidota bacterium | reverse complement strand
AAAAACATAACTCTTAATGTTTATAAAATAGATTATAAATTAAATGTTACGGATAGTTTTTTTATTTCCTTAGGTAAAAATTCTGTTGAAGAATTCCTGCTTCTTAATTCCGATACACTTCATGATTTTTTAAATGTGTACGTGCAGAAGAAGGAAAAAAAATTAGTTCATATTTTCAGGTTTAATAAACAATTTAATTTATTAGCTAATATTGAAAACGTTGATATTGCCCGCCTCAACAGTATTGCAGCGTTTGAAAGTGAAATTGCCTATTGCAAACAGGATGTTTACACGATTAAAATTGTTAATTCCGACACTACCGGAAAACAATTTTATTTGAATAAACACACGTTAAGGTCAGAAACAAAAAATTTTGAGTATGATTTTAAATGGCAATTTCCGTTTGAAAAAAAGCACATTAACTCCGCTCACATTATAATGATCAATAAGGCGTTTGTTTTAATTTATGTAAATGTTACAGATGGGACTAAGGCCGGACAATGGTTGCTACGAATCGATCCTTTAAAAGGAACCTTACTAAGAGGAACCAGATTGAATGATAAAAGTAATCCCGGCTTTTATTCCTGTGGCGCTATTTGGTATGATACAATCAGTAAACAGTTATTCATGCTGGGGCAAAAGCTTACTGTATCTGACTTTAATCAACAAGACAATAAACTGAATATAATCAATAAGTCAGCTGTCTTACCTTACTTAATACAAATAGATTCTTTGGGAGAGCTTGTATCAAGGGAAGAATTTAAAGTTCCGGTTTCTGATTTAAAATCAAATAAAAGCCCGGGCTGGTATCTTTTGCGCTTTGTTAAATTAAATAGGATAAAGGACTATTTGGTTTTTGAAATGGATTTTTATAAAGGTAATAATACCTGTTATTCTTTTGGTGGCACTATTACCAATAGTATTAGTCTTAACGAGGAAAAAATAACAATGGGTAAAATGAGTATTTCTACAAATTCACTTATTGAAAGGTTTTATGTGAATAATGATAAAGCAGATATGAACGGTAAGCTTTGTGTTGATAGTTTAAGCCAGTTTGAAAAATTGTATTATAAAACTATACCATTTGAAGTGAAGGCGTCGTTTAAATTGGATGATAATAATGCGCCTGTATGGTTACTGAAAAAAAGTGATGCAAAAGGTATAAAAGAAAATTTTACCATATTAAAACCGGTTAACAAAGCCTATGGACTGATTTTGCTTGAAGAAATTAATAAGTCAGAAAATCCTCAGATTTATATAATAGACAACTCCCGTTTAATACTTTCACGTCAGATTACTCCTGAAAAATTTGAATTAAAACTTTCTACCTGGTAATTTCTTTCTTAATTTTGGGCTATGATTCAACGTAAACAAACTTTATTTCTGTTGCAGATCGCTTTTTTAAGCATTTGCCTTTTATTTATTCCACTTCAGTATTTAACTTCCTCTCAGGCCGTGCATGTTAGCCTTATCCCTCTAAGCAACGGTGGTGCTTCCTCTACTTCTGGTCACTTTGCAGCGCTTGGCCTGAATGTTTTGGGTTTGGCTATAGCGATTATAACTATTTTTTTATATAAGCGAAGAGATCTTCAAGTGAAGCTTTGTTATACTCTTATAGTAATTTATATCATTCTTCCTTTAATGTTTGCCTTTTGTCCTTTTATCCAAATCAGTGGTGAGGGTCAAAACGCGTCAGTTAACGTTTTTGGATACATTGTTTGTGCAGTGAATATTTTATCCGCTTATCTTGCACAGCGTTTTGTGAAAAAGGATATTCAACTTATAAAGAGCTCCGACCGGATCCGGTAATTTTTTTTGTTCAAAACTTGTTAATTCGCTATAAAACAGTATTTTAGTTGTTCTGTTTTGAGAACTACTGTCATACTATCTCTTTGTCTTTTATGGAAATTTGCCTTTTCGTTAGGTGATCCTTTTATTAAAAATGATTCGGTTAAAATAATTAAGGTTATTTCTAAAGTACGTTTATCTAAATTGGTTGATTCGGTTTTTGAAAAACCTAAGGTTACAAGAGATGATGTTGAACTCTTAAACCGTTACGCTTCTTTATTAAAGAATAATAACGGCGATTCCGTAAGACTTCCTGAATTCAACCTGAACGAACTCAGTTTTTATTCTGCCACTGATGAAAAAATTTTATTTCCTCCATTAAGTCTTGATAGTATTCAGGGTGCGTTCAGTCTGATACTTGAAAGTGAACGTGTTGGTTATTACTTTTCGCCTTTTAAAGGTGTGGTGACATCAAATTTCGGATGGCGCGAAGGCAGGATCCATAAAGGTATTGATATAGATCTTGAAAAAGGGGATAAGGTTTCAGCGGCATTTGATGGCAAAGTTCGTTTTGCTAAAAAACAGGGAGGTTTTGGTAATGTAGTTATTCTTATGCATCCCAATGGCTTGGAAACTGTGTATGCTCACCTTTCAAAAATAAAAGTAAATGAAGGCGATGTTGTATTAAGCGGACAAACAATAGGGTTAGGCGGTAATACCGGACATAGTCAGGGTACTCATTTACATTTCGAACTCCGGTACAAAGGACACCCTTTAAATCCTGGAGCTTTTATTTCGTTTACCGAAAACAAATTGTTGCATCATACAATAACTGTAAAAAAATCAAAGGATATGCTGGCGGCTTTTCCTGGCAATTGTTCGCTGCATCAAGTTAGTAAAGGCGAAAGCTGGAATCTTATAGCAGGAAAATATGGATTATCTACAAAAGAATTGTTAGCTCTTAATGGTGTAGGAAAAAGATATTTTTTAAAACCCGGTCAGCATTTAAGAATCAGATAAATTATTATACGCTTCAGTTGCTTTTCGAACACTGCCATGTTTTAGCAATAACTCTTTCGCTTTTTCATAATCGGTAATACCTGTATTTTTCATGAGCATGGTAGTTCCACGGTCAACCAATTTATTATTACTTAACTGCATGTCAACCATTTTATTTCCTTTCACACGTCCAAGCTTTATCATAACTGATGTTGAGATCATATTTAAAGCCAGCTTCTGTGCGGTTCCGCTTTTCATTCGGGTACTGCCGGTAACAAACTCCGGTCCAACAACTACTTCTACCGGATACCCGGATACTCTTGCCAAAGCGCTGTTTTCATTGCAGGTAATGCAACCCGTTAGTATATTATTTTTATTGCATTCTTTCAGCGCCCCGATAACATACGGTGTTGATCCGGAGGCGGCAATGCCTATAACAAAATCGTTTTTTGAAATAGTGTATTGTTTTAAATCTTCCCAACCCTGCAACAAGTCATCTTCCGCAAACTCTACAGCCTTTCGGATTGCAGTGTCTCCCCCGGCAATTATACCAATCACTTTACCCTGCTCAATTCCATAAGTTGGAGGACATTCACTGGCATCTAAAATACCTAGTCTTCCACTTGTGCCGGCGCCTAAATAAAATAATCTGCCACCTTCTTTCATTTTTTCTACAATGGCTTCAATTATTTTTTCAAGCTGAGGAATAGCTTTTTCGAGTGCCAGTGGAACAGTTTTATCTTCTTTGTTCATATTACTTAAAAGCTCATTAATACTCATTTGCTCAAGATTATTATAATATGAGTCAGCTTCGGTTGTTTTCATTTATATAAATGTAAGGCAAAAAAAAAGCTGCCGGTTTAGGGCAGCTTTTTTTTATTAAGAGTTAAATGTTATTTGGTTACAATTAATTTTGCTACGCGCTTTACACCTGAATCACTTATTACGTTTACGATGTAAATACCGCTTGACAGATTTGAAGTTTCAAAATTGTAACTTACTTCTTCTGCGTTTAATTTACCTAGGTTTTCAGTTTTCACAATGCGTCCGTTCACATCAAATAGAGTTATTTTAGCGCTCTCTCCTGAAATTCCTGAAAAAGACACATTTACATTACTGTTTGAAGGATTTGGGAACAAACTTAAATTGTTTTCAAAAGTAGATTTTGGAATTTCATTTACTGAAACAACGTAAGGTGAAAAGAAATTGCTGTTTGTCCATATTCCACGACCGTTAGTTGCTACATAAATCTGACCTGAATTGTAACAATACCAAGGATCTAAAGTTTGCTGTTCAAGATCAAATATTTGAACATTTGGTAATTGGTTATTGTTTACGTTGCTCCAGGTTGGAGGTGCCAATGTAATATCATTGGTGTAAAATAAACCATTATCGGTTCCAACAAAAACTTTCTTCGGATCGCTTTTCTCAATTAAAGAACAGTATGTTTTTAAGTTGGACAGGATGGAAGGTGTTTTGTCTGTGAAACCAATATTTGTAATATCTGACTTACTAATGTCTCCTGAACTTGCCATTACAAGAGTACCGGTAGGAGAAGGATCTTCGAAAGTTACTACCATCGGCGCAAGGTCACTTGTTGGAGTACTGATGCTGGTAATTTTATTAGGAAAAGATCCAACCAAAGTGGTTCTGTATGGCGAGCGAGGGTTAGGAGTGCTGGTAGTACTGAATGTAAATACATTGGTATGTAATTTACCACCATATCCTTTTGCTGTGGAATCAATTAAGGTTCCCAGGAACGATACACGGTATAAATTATTAACTGCTCCGGCATCGGTAGCATAATACAAATAGGTTCCAGATTTACCCCATTCAAGTACGGTTGGTTTACCAACAATACTAATGGTATTATTTGTTGGCGCACCTGCAGAATTGGTTGTTAAACATTTATCCTGGCTAACCGTTACAAAACTCAAAGGGGCATTTAAGTCAAGTGGTGAGTTTGAAATTCTGATGGCGTAATTACCGGCGTTATTTACTGCAAACGGCATTGCCAAACGGGCCGAAGTTGTGGTTGGAATTTTAAGAACTGGATTTACAACCGGTACCGTACTGCTTCCAACGGTTACAGTGTTATTCCAGCTCATTGTTCCGGAAGTAGGAGTTGTAGTGGTTAAGGTGGAAGATAAGGTAGAAATGCTATTGTCTATAATCTTTATAGTGGAACCTGCCGGATACTTATAGTAAACTGTTGCTACTACGCGCATATAATCTGCTACCGCTGTGGTGCTTGGTACCGAGGTGGGCTGGGCTGTGAAAAGCGGACCGGCCAGGCTTATATAAATCTGATCAAGGTTATTGAACGGATTTAAAATAACTGAAAAAGTAGATGCGCTTCCTGCATAACCTGAAATAGATGAGATAGGCGCATTGGTAATTGTGTTATTAGGCGCTGTATACGTTGGGTTTAATTGAATCGTAATTGTTTTAGTATTAACTACTGAAAACCCATTTACCGCAACCTGTGTTGGCGTGGATGCAATTACTACGGTGGTAGTCCTAATGGTAATATAATCGATTAAGGCAGTAGGCTGAGGCCTTCCTATATTAAATGAAAACTGAGTGGTAGCAGTTAAAGAAGGGATTGCACTTTTAGTTAATGCCGTGTCATTTAAAAACACCAGAGAGTCCGGAGGTGAAGATAAATTCCCAATGTTTTCCCATAACCTGAAAGGAGTTCCGGCAGTGCTGTAAGTGCTGTTAGTAAGGCTTTGTACATCTTGTTTTTTGGTATTAACAACCCAGTCAACCAAAGCAGAGTTACCGGTAGTAACATCAGCAGTTCTAAAAACAGACCCTGAACCAGAAGAGAAATAAGCTGCTTTCCCTAAAATTTTAGAATATTCTGAGTTGTAAATATCACCACTTTGATAGCTTAATTCCTGAGAAACAAAAGGGAAGTTACCGTTGAAATAGGTTAAACCGTTACCACCAGTACCACCGATGTATGTCTGATATGGTACAATGCTTGTTCCTGTTACTGTGGTATTGCCACTTGCCCCGGGGTATTTATCAATACTCACAGAGTTAAACTGACCGGTAATTAAACCTTTGTAAAATGGCTGAAAAGAAGGAGGAACCTGAGAAGACGTACCTAAATCTACTGAACGGTAAATACCGGCGTCAGTAACAAAATAAAATTTATTAGGCGAACCACCTACAATTTTAATATCATGAATGTTTTCATGAAGATAAAATTGAGAGTTTGTAAAAAAAGAATTTCCTGCGTGAACCCAGGTTCC
>JAOQAF010000140.1 GCA_025963735.1 Bacteroidota bacterium | reverse complement strand
TTGTAAAGCAAATTATGGTGCCTCAGAACCGAGTCGTAGCTATTGACGTGGAATTAGGGAAAAATGAGATTACAAAAATTGTAATAGAAGAAGGCTTTTCACGTCTGCCAATTTACCTGGGTGATATTGATCATGTTATTGGAATTATTCACAGTAAAGACCTTTTAAAAGCCTTAATTGATAATAAGTTCCGCTCTCTTAAAGATATTATGCGCCCCGCTCATTTTGTTCCCGAAAGCATGAAAATAAATGAGTTGCTTCGCGATTTTCAAAAACATCATATCCAAATGGCCATTGTTACCAATGAGTTTGGTTCTACCGCCGGAATCATTACCATGGAAGATATTATTGAAGAACTTGTTGGTGAGATACAGGATGAACACGATGAGGAAAAACCAAATGTGGAAAAGAAAAGCGATCATGAATTTATTGTGAACGCCCAGGCTACCATTGTTGATGTTAACGACGCCCTGCCAATAGCTTTACCCGAAAATTCACATTATGAAACGGTGTCAGGCTATATCAATTATATTTTCGGACGTATCCCCGCGGTTAACGATAAACGTCAGAAAGATGGTTACGACATTACTATTGTTGCACGTAACCGTCAAAGCGTAGAAAGCATTAAACTCTCTGTGGTAGACAGGTCGTGAGTCCGGAATTAGATACTAACTATTGGAACCAACGTTATCTCAATAACGAATTCGGTTGGGACATAGGTGAAATTTCAACTCCTTTAAAAAATTATTTCGATCAGCTTACTGATAAAGACTGCTTTATTTTAATTCCCGGAGCGGGAAATGCCTATGAGGCCGAATACCTTGTGAATAAAGGATTCTCAAATGTGTATGTTTGCGATTTTTCCGAACAGCCTTTACTAAATCTAAAAGAAAGATGTTCTTCTATTCCATCATCTCATTTATTGCAGGAGGATTATTTTAAACTGCCATTCAAAAATAAATTTGATCTCATTGTTGAACAAACTTTTTTTTGTGCTCTATTGCCTGAATTAAGACAAAATTATTTTCTTAAAACAAAAGAGTTGCTTAAACCCGGCGGCAAACTGGTTGGCTTGCTTTTCAATGACACCCTCAATTCAGATAAACCGCCTTTTGGAGGTACCAGCAATGAATATTATAATTATTTTAAGGATGATTATAAAATAAATGTATTTGAACCTTGTTATAACTCCATAAAACCAAGGCAGGGTAGAGAGTTGTTTATTAATCTGCAAAAGCTTTAAGCTAGGATAGTTTAATTTTAAATATTAAGATAAATTTTTCAATGAATCAGCGCGAATTATTTTTACGTCATGTGGCTCAAACTTCCGACCTTCCTTTTTTAGGAATCGATTTAAACATCCAAAAAGCTGAAGCCTGCACCCTAACTGATGTTGATGGAAAAAAATACATAGATCTTATCAGTGGAATATCGGTTAGTAACGTAGGCCATTGTCATCCCGAGGTGGTAAAAGCAATTCATGAACAAACAACAAAGTTCATGCACCTGATGGTGTTTGGCGAATACAACCAGGCGCCACAGGTTAAATATGCAAAGGCTTTAACCGACCTTTTGCCTTTAAGTCTTAACAGTGTTTATTATACAACAGGAGGAAGCGAAGCTGTAGAAGGTGCTTTAAAGCTGGCTAAGCGTGTAACAGGAAGAACGGAGATTGTTTCGTTTAGTAATTCCTATCACGGAAGCACCCACGGCGCTTTGAGTGTGATGGGAAATGAAACATTTAAAAACAGCTTCAGGCCTTTACTACCTGATATAAAAATTCTGGAGTTTAATAACATTGAGGAGATTGAACAAATTACTTCGAAAACCGCGGCTGTTATCATTGAGCCAATTCAGGGTGAGGCAGGCGTGCATTCCGCGGCAAAAAAATTTCTTACTGATCTTCGCAAAAAATGCGACGAACATTGCGTGCTTCTTATTTTCGATGAAATTCAAAGTGGTTTTGGCCGCACAGGCACCCTGTTTGCCTTTGAACAGTTTGATGTGATTCCCGATATTTTACTTGTCGCCAAAGGGATGGGTGGCGGATTACCAATAGGGGCTTTTATTGCTTCCGAAAAAATAATGTATTGCTTAACCAATAATCCTATGCTTGGTCATATCAATACTTTTGGAGGCAACGCGGTGTGTGTAGCGGCGGCTCATGCGGCCTTAGGTGTAATTTTAAAAGAAAATCTTACTGACCGGGCTAAAGAAATAGAGCGGCAGGTAAAAGAGAATCTTCATCATCCATTAATAAAAGAAGTGCGGATCTTTGGCGCCCTCGGGGCAATTGAATTTGGCAATGAAGAACTGAATTTTAAAGTGATGAAGGCCTGTATTGAAAATGGATTTATTACCGATTGGTTTTTATTTTGTCCCACCGCCATGCGTATAGCTCCGCCGCTTATTATTACCAATGAAGAGCTGCTGTCCGCCATCAGCGCTATTAAGAGCATTTTAGATAAAATTTAAAATTATTATATTTACTATAGAAAAAATAAAATCATGGGATTATTTGATAAACTAAGGAACGAATTCATTGATATAATTGAATGGGTTGATAATAGCAACGATACAATTGTCTGGAAGTTTCCGCGATACCAGAACGAAATAAAAATGGGAGCAAAGCTCACCGTGCGTGAAAGCCAGATAGCCGTTTTTATGAATGAAGGTAAAATTGCCGACGTATTTCAGCCGGGTATGTATACCCTTGAAACACAAAACATGCCCATCATGTCTACTTTGCGTGGCTGGAAATATGGCTTTAATAGTCCTTTTAAAGCAGATGTATTTTTTATCAGTACCCGCCAGTTCATTGATCAGAAATGGGGGACTAAAAACCCTATTACTTTAAGCGATTCGCGTTTTGGTTTTATTGAATTAAGAGCTTTTGGATCTTTTGCTTTTCGTGTAACTGATGGAGGGAAATTTATTAAAGAAATTGCGGGCACTGATTCTGATTTTACCACAGAGGAAGTTACCGAACAATTAAAAAGCATGATTGTAACCAAGTTCACAGACGCAGTAGGCGAAGGAAATATTCCCGTTGAAAAATTTGCGGCTAACATTGAAGAACTTTCCAAGTTGGGGCATGAAAAGTTAAATTCAGATTTTACAGAATATGGATTAACCATTACCAAGTTTTTGGTCGAGAATGTTTCCATGCCTGAAGAATTGAAAAAAGAAATTTTTAATTACTCACGCTTAAACGCGCTTGATATGAACAAGCTGGCGCAATTTAATACTGCCAATGCCATAAAAGACGCGGCTAATAATCAGGGTTTAGGTGGTGCAGGAATAGGCATGGGTGTAGGTATGGGCATGGGAAACATGATGACCAATATGTTTAACCAAACAGGAATGGGTAATCAGAACGCAAATAACACTCCTCCTCCGGTAAGTCAGTTTCATGTGGTTGTTAACGGGGCTCAGGCCGGGCCTTTTAATCTTCAGCAATTACAGCAAATGGTTACGGCAGGTCAATTAATAAGAACCTCGCAGGTGTGGAAAGCAGGTATGGCTAACTGGGCAAGCGCCGAAAGCCAGCCTGAACTTGCTTCATTGTTTATGAATGTGCCTCCGCCGGTAGGGTAAGAATCTTAAGAGATACTTTTATTAACCGGCTTTAATTTTATTTAAATCCTTTAAATAATTCTTCCAAATCAATTTCCATTCCTGAGCTTAACTTTTTCAGTATAAAGAGCGAAGGATTAATGCGACCCGTTTCTAATCTAGCTATGCTTGATCTTTCCAAATAACAAAGCCTACCAAGTTCCGCAGCCGTTAATCCTTTAGCTTCCCTTAGTTTAATCAAATGAATTCCAAACTGCTTTTGGAGCTTTAACTTCTCTTTTTTTTCACGGTCTTTTTCGTTCATTTCCCCTTTTTACGTACTCAAAGGGCGTTATTTTGATAAATAAAAGTGCTAACGGATGTGTTAGCGAATGGTTTTTAATTATATTTGATATACTGCATAAAAGAACAGACATATTAAACAGAATTATTGTAAAAGGTGGCCTTATGGGTTATGTTTCGCAAATGTGTATTACCGATGAAGAAAAGGCAGAGCAATTTATTCATGAATGTTACTCACAATGCCATAATGAAGAAGCCTACCGATTTTGGGGTGAAGACCTGGTAAAAGACATTGCCTCATACTGCAATACTGTTGTACAAGTTCGAGCCTAATTATAGCTAAGCGGGTAGAATTTAATAAGGACAAGGATACTTAAAGGAAATCAGTGGAGCAAATAAAAGCTACTGTTTAATAATCTTTTTAACCTCTTTCTTTTTATCACTTGTTATTTCAATAAAATAAACTCCATTAGTATAGTTTGACAGGTCTATAGACTTATTATTCATCTACTTAAAAGTATCAGTTAAAATGGTTTTACCAAGGCTGTTTAGTACTTGTATAACGCAATCAGTTTGGCACTTTATCTGAAATATTGAGCTGCTTGGGTTTGGGTAAATTTCAAATTGACTGGTTTTAGCCTGATTTTCGTGTATACCTGTTAGATTTGAATTGTCATCTACTATTTTAGCTAAGAACACGCCACCGTTTGGTTGGCTGGTAGTTTGGTCCCCAAAGGTTACAGTACCCGAAATATCTCCGGTAATATAAATGGCATTACCATGAACAACTGTAATATCTTTAGTTCCGCAGCTTCCGGTGCCTTTGCTTGATGTTGCCCATTGTAATACGCCCGAACTGTCTAATTTTACAAGTAATGTTTTCCATTTATTATCTCCGTTAACTGTGTAAGTTCCTATTTTAACTGAATTAACATACCCCATTGAAAAATACAAGTCGCCATTTTTACCACATTCCAAATCTGCTTTATAAACATCAGAAAATGAAACGGTATCAGATTTCCAAATTAACTCCCCTGCAGGATTAAACTTTCTGAATAACAACTTATTATTTTCCTGGTTAACATCATATACATTCCCATACTCATCAGGTGCAATGCACCACGACATTGTGTTTTTTGCCCAAACCAAATTAAATAATGAATCGTATTTAGCAATGAAATAACCGTATCCTATAGAAACAGTATTTGTTCCCTTACCAATTATGCGGTTACTGTAATTCATTCCGTAAAGAAAATATTCCTGTTTATTATTTGATTTTAGTGGTTCCTCGCCTGCCTCATCCTGTATCAATTCTTTAAACGTACCATTCGTTGTTAACTTTCCAATAAAGTAGTGCATCTGTTGATAGCCTGCTTTAAGAATTATGTTGTTACCTAGGTTAACAGAGTCAATTCCATTGTACCTTTGACCGGTGAATGAACCTGTAAAAATAATTTCATCATGGTTGTTGGTCAGCTCTGTAAAATTAAACCTCAGCCCTCCTTGTATATTTTTTACAAACTGCGTATTACCATTACCATCCCATTTAATAATAAAATTACTGCCGCTGGTATTGTTTGCATAAGAAATCCCGTCTAATGTTAACGAAATAACCCCAAGTGAAGCATATACATTCCCACTCTGATCGGTACATAAAGAATATGGGGCGTTATACCCTTTAAGCTCCTTAGTCCATTGTTCGTTACCTAAAGAATCATATTTACTAATAAAGGATTTATCGCCCATATATCCTGTTTGACCTGAAATGAACAGGTTTCCCTTAGTATCCTTTACTATGGGATTTAACCATTGTACGTATGATTGATATGGCTTAGACTGAACAAAATGACTTGTTTGAGCGCTTAAAGTATTAATAGCCAGCAGAAGTATAAGTAATTGTTTCATCATGAACTTTAATTATCCATTGCTTTCAATTTTAGATTACTGTTTAATAATCTTTTTAACCTCTTTCTTTTTATTGCTTGTTATTTCAATAAAATAAACTCCATTAGTATAGTTTGACAGGTCTATAGACTTATTATTCATCTCCTTAAAAGCATCAGTTAAAATGGTTTTACCAAGGCTGTTTATTACTTGTATAACGCAATCACTCTGGCACTTTATCTGAAATATTGAGCTGCTTGGGTTTGGGTAAATTTCAAATTGATTGGTTTTAGCCTGACTTTCGTATATAGCTGTTAGATTTGAATGGTCATCCACTATTTTAGCTAAGAACACGCCACCGTTTGGCTGGCTTGTGGTTTGATCGCCAAAGGTTACAGTACCTCCAATGTCACCACAGATATAAACGTTCCTGCCATCAACAGTAATATCTTTTGTGCCACATTGCCCTGATCCTTGGCTGGTAATAAACCATTGTAATTGCCCCGCACTGTCTAATTTAATTAATAGAGTTTTCCAGCTATTATCACCCTTTATTGTGTGGTTCCCATATTTAAAATAATTCCTAA
>JAOQAF010000128.1 GCA_025963735.1 Bacteroidota bacterium | reverse complement strand
TATTGCTTTTTCTTTTTTACCATGGTCAGAATGGTTGCAATGGCGGCGGTATCTCCTGTGGCTCCTTCAAGACCAAGTTTATCGCGCACTTCCTGAGGGCTGGCGTCGTAAATATCCACTACCCATTTTACAATTCCTTTTGCAATATCTTCATCATTCTTTTTTTCCTGATCAATTTTCTCTTTACAGGTGAATCTTACTCCGATGGTCATTCCCGGGTAAATAGGTTTGGTGAAGCGGCATTCATCAATACCGTAGTTCAATAATACCGGTCCTTTTGGTGGATCAACAAACAATCCGGCGGCACGTGACAAAATAAAATATCCGTGGGCAACAGTGCGTTTAAAAATTGTTCCTTCTAAAGAGCCCGGGTCCATGTGCGCATAAAACTTATCACCGCTAAGATTGGCGAAGTTAATAATGTCATCTTCGCTTACCGTGTGAGTAGGGGTAATGAGAGTTTCACCGATTTCAAGATCTTCAAAATATTGCCTGAAGGGATGAATATCTTTAATGATGTATTTACCACCATACTGATAACTGTTTAAAATATTTGTAAGGGTTGTTGGCGAACCTTGTATGGCAGTACGTTGTAAATAATGAAACACGCCACGCTTACCGCCCATTTCCTCGCCACCACCGGCGCGACCCGGACCTCCGTGGACAAGCATGGGCATCGGACTTCCGTGACCGGTACTTTCTTTAGCGCACTCACTGTTTAAAACTAAAATTCTTCCATGCATGCAGGCAGCACCAATTACATACATACGTGCGATCTTATCATCGGCAGTTATTATGGAACTAACAAGAGAACCTTTACCCATTTTACTAAGCTGAATGGCTTCGTCAATAGTTTTGTAAGGCATGATAGTGCTTACAGGACCAAACGCTTCAATATTATGGCAATCGATATTTTTAAACGGATTTTCATTTAAAAATATGATCGGCGGCATAAACGCTCCTTTATGTTTATCCGCACCTTTCACTTCAAATTTTTCAAAGTCGCCAATAATTATTTTTTGACTTTTGCTTAACAGTTCAACTTTTTCTTTTACCTCTTTTAACTGAGAATGGCCTGCCAACGATCCCATGCGAACCCCTTCAATATTCGGATCTCCTATAACGGTTTGCATCAGGCGCTTTCCAAGAGCAATATGCACATCTTCCACCATGTTTTCAGGTACGATGATGCGGCGGATAGCAGTACATTTTTGTCCGGCCTTTGTGGTTATTTCACGCGCAATTTCTTTTATAAAAATATCAAACTCAGGCATTGAGGGAGTAACATCGGTACCCAATACACAGCAGTTTAATGAATCGGCTTCCATGTTAAAATGAACCGATTCTTCAAGCAAGCGGGGATGAGCCTTTAACATTTTTCCTGTTGCGGCACTGCCGGTGAACGTTATAACATCCTGACTGCTCACGTGCTCTAAAATGCCATTGGCCGATCCGCAAATTAATTGAAGAGCACCTTCAGGTAAAATTTTAGAAGCGATAATTTCTTTTACTACTGCTTCCGTTAAAAAAGAAGTAAGGGTAGCGGGCTTAACAATGGCGGGCACACCGGCCAACCAGTTAACGGCCACTTTTTCAAGCATGCCCCACACCGGAAAATTAAAAGCGTTAATATGTACGGCAACCCCTTCTTTCGGCACGCAAATGTGGTGGCCGATGAATGTATTGTTCTTGCTTAGCTTTGCTACATCGCCATCATAACAAAATGTTTCATTTGGAAACTGACGACGCAAAGAAGCGTATGCAAATAAATTTCCGATGCCGCCTTCAATATCCACCCAGCTGTCAACCCTTGTTGCACCGGTTGCCCAGCTAACTTTATAGAACTCTTCTTTTTTAGTCATTAAATGCAGGGCAAGGGCTTTTAGCATTAAGCCGCGTTCCTGAAAAGTCATCTTCCTTAATTTCGGTCCGCCCACAGTGCGTGCATACTCACACATACGGCCAAAATCTAAACCTTTGCTGCTTGCTGTTGCTACCACATCGCCCGTAATGGCGTTAAATAATTCCTGACCGGTTTCGGTGCCTGCCACCCATTGTCCGCAGGCGTAGTTATTAAGTTTATTCATAGTTCTGATTTTAGTTCAAGGATTATAAATATAAGGAAATGTATGATTATACTTTATTAAAATATGATTAATTGTTGCGGTATTTTTTAATGATTTTGATTAAAAAAAACCGAGCACTTTTTAAGAAGAAACGATTATTACATCAATCGGTAATCTCAATAATCTGAGGGGCGATAATAAATTTAGAAATAAGTTTTTGAATTTTATCGGTTAAAGCGTCGGTAAAAACCAAGTGCTGGCATTTCGGAAGACTCATTCCAATTCGGTCGATAGGTCCTTGAAAACCATGTTTGATCATTAATTCGGCATCATCAATTGCAAAGAATTTAATTTTATTCAGGTTTAAATTTTTACTGAAGTAAATTTCTAAAATTCGTTTGGGTGTACCAATTACAATATCCGCACCCACGTATATTTCTTCACTTTGAATGTCAATTTTTCCTTCCTCATACGCGCATTTTATCCTAAGGTCTGTTTCTTTCGCAAGAACGTGAAAAAGATTTTTCATTTCCAAAACCTTTTCCATCGTTCCTGCCAGAATTAAACCTCTGGGTGGCTCTTCAAATGCATTGCTTAATTTTTGAATTGCGCTTATCACTATGGTACTGGTTTTTCCTGAATTATCGGGTGCAATAGCGATTATATCAAACCCGCCGTTTATTTTAGACATACATTTTAACTGCAATGGCTTTGGTTCTGTTATTCCACTGGCTTCAAGGGCTGCAAAAAGCTTTTTATTTAATTTTTCTTTGAACATGATATTTATAATGTGAATTTATAACCTACACCCCGTATGGAGTGAAAGTGTTTAGGTTCTTTGGGATTTTCTTCAAAATGTTTTCTGAATGCCAGAATATAATTATCTATGGTTCTTGACGAGGCATTCTCATCCTGGTCCCACAGGGTATTTATAATTTCTTCACGTGAAATAACTTTATTGAGTCCTGCTGTTAAAAGTTTTAAAAGACCAATTTCGCGTTTTGAAAGTGTGAGAGTATTGCCCTTTATATCCCTGATTTCAAAAGTTTCAAAATCTATGGAACAATTATTAAAATTAAATACCGTAACCGGTGTTTTCGGATGCCGCTTTATAACATTATTAATACGCAGCAGCAGCTCT
>JAOQAF010000086.1 GCA_025963735.1 Bacteroidota bacterium | reverse complement strand
TGTTTGTATGCTGCGCTTCCACATTTGAGGGAACAAAAGCGAGTTACCGTAGTTCGCGCTGTAAACTCCTTGCCGCAATGTTGGCAAATCCTTTGTACCTGAATGTTTGAGCTCATTTTTCGGTTTTAAATACTATTATGTTAATTTAAGTGCAAATAGGCGCAAAAAAATAAGGGCTTCTACCCTAAATTTTGTACCTTTTCCATTCAAGGTACACCAAAGGTACAAATAGTACCAAAATAAACAAGTAATAAACCAGTAAAAAAATAGGTGTTTACCAACAAAAAACCCTATTATCAAGGCTTTTATAGTTATTTAATAAAATTTGCTATGGGTTTGTTTTTGCCAGTTACTTTCCGATACAAAATCTGGTAAAAATAGAATCCAACAAATCTTCATTTGTAACCTGGCCTGTAATGCTTCCCAACTCTTCAAGGGCATAACGTATATCCAGAGCCAGTAAATCACCGGCGATATTTGCATTCAATCCATCATTTACTTTAATCAGTGCCTTCTCTGCGTTTCGTAAAGAATTAGCGTGGCGGGCATTGGTAACTATGGTGTCCGTGGCATTTATAGTACGGGTATCAAATAAAGCCACCAGTTTTTGTTTTAATTCCTCAATATTTCTTTGATGTTTTGCCGAAATGAAAACCATTTCAGGATAATCACTAAATTCAGCTTTAAGATCGGTATCATTTTCAGCATCTATTTTGTTGGCTACTAAAACCAATTGCGAATTACCAATATGATCTTTTAACAACTCTATTTCCATTTTTAAATCGCCACAACTTATGGCATGCGAGTCAAATAAATAAATAACTATAGCTGACTTGCGGATCACCTCCAGAGCTTTATTTACACCAATTTGTTCAACGATATCACTTGTAGTTCGAAGACCTGCCGTATCTATAAAGCGGAATAATACTCCATCAATGGTCATTTCATCTTCAATGGTATCTCGTGTAGTTCCTGGTATGTCGCTAACAATAGCTCTGTCTTCTTCCAATAAAACATTCAGCAGGGTAGATTTTCCCGCATTCGGTTTACCAACAATTGCAACGGGAATTCCATTTTTAATTACATTACCAACATCAAAACTATTTACCAGTTTTTGAATCACCGTAATTATTTTGGTTATAAGAGATTTTAAATCGTTTCTGTTTGCAAATTCAACATCTTCTTCACTAAAGTCAAGTTCCAGCTCAATCAAGGCTGCAAAGTCAATCAGATTTTCCCTTAACAATTTTATTTTGCCGCTGAAACCACCCCTCATTTGCTGCATGGCTACCTGATGTGAGATGGCAGAATTACTCGCTATAAGATCAGCCACGGCTTCCGCCTGACTTAAATCAAGTTTACCGTTTAAAAAAGCACGCATTGTAAATTCTCCTGGCTGTGCCATTCGTGCCCCCGCGCTCAAAAAAAGCTTTAATAATTGCTGTTGAATAAAATGCGAACCATGACAGGAAACCTCTACGCTATCCTGCCCGGTATAAGTATTGGGAGATTTATACAGAGTAACCACAACTTCATCCAGTATGACTTCCTGATGAATTATAAGTCCAAAATGAGCTGTGTGGCTCGTTTTATCTTTTAATAATTTTTTCTTCTGCGCGCGAGAATAAAAAAAAGATTCAACAATATCCAAAGCTTTTGGTCCGCTTAAACGTATTACTGCAATGGCAGCGCTTCCGTGGGCGGTGGCAAGGGCAACAATGGTATCATTTGGTTCGTGTGACATTTATCTAATGTATAAAAATTAAAGCCATCATAAAAACACTTTATTTTGCCTTGTAATAATTTTCAATAAGTCCTTTACTGTTATCAATGCTTGTTTTTAACCATTGTAGATAAACATCGGTTTTTTCATATTCCGTTAAAAGATGATTTTTAATTTCTTTTCGAATGCGCGTACTCAATTCATACATGCACAATGCCGCGCATACGCTTATATTAAAACTTTCAGTAAATCCATACATTGGTATTTTAACAAACTCATCCGCCACTTCATATACATCCTGACTTATACCATCTATTTCAGTTCCAAAAACAAGAGCAATTTTTTGGTTGATGGGCAAAGTATCTATCGTATAATCATCTTTATGAGGAGTAGTGGCCACAATTTTATATCCCTGCGATTTAAGCTGAAGTAAAGTCTCTTTCGTATTATTTACAGGATGATTGTGCCTGTTTATTGTCAGCCATTTACTGCTCCCCATTGCAACATCGGCACTGATTTTATAATTGTTTTTATTTTCAATAAAATGTACGTTCTGAATTCCAAAGCAGTCGCAACTTCTTAAAACCGCGCTGGCATTATGCGCCTGATACAAATCTTCAAGTACGATGGTTAAATAATCGGTTCGGTTCGCAATTACTTCATCGAAACGTTCTTTCCGGTTTTCTGAAATAAACCCGGTAAGGTAATTGATAAGTTCTATTTTTTCGTTGTGCTTCATTTTTTTGCGCTACAAAGAAAATGAAAATCCCGGCTTCAAAAACATTAAAATTAATTTATATCTTTAAGCCCGTAATTGGTTCTTTTTAAAAGACTAAAAGGGAATAACGTGAAAATCGTTAACAGTGCCCGCTGCTGTAA
>JAOQAF010000119.1 GCA_025963735.1 Bacteroidota bacterium | reverse complement strand
GGGTAAACCGGTATCTATAGAAGATTCGGAAAATATTAATTTACATGGATATTAATTTAAAGTAAAACGGCCGGCTTAACGTCTTCTTTACAAATGGAAGCAACCATACAGATTGAAATGGCTGATAAACCGAATCAAAAATCACATACTATAAAAGAGTACGGAAAGCGGCTTTTTGGTTTTATAAGAAGTAAAGTAAAAACCGAAGAAGATGCCGAAGATCTTTTGCAGGATGTATGGTTCCAGTTCAGCAATCTCCCCAGTGTAGAAGAGCTGGAGAGCGTAAGCGGATGGCTCTTTAAAGTAGCCAGAAATAAAGTAACGGATTACTACCGCAAAAAAAGAACAAGTTCACTGGAAGATCATGAATACGAAAACGATGAAGGCGAGATCAGTTTCAGGCAATTACTTTTACTTGATAATACCGACCCGCACCTTTCACAATTTAAAGATTTGTTTTGGGATGAATTAACGCAGGCATTGGCGGAATTGCCCGAAAATCAACGCGACGTTTTTATTATGAATGAATTAGAAGATATGACCCTTCAGCAAATTGCCGATAAGAGCGGGACAAACCTAAAAACCGTTATAAGCCGGAAGGGCTATGCCACCAAACATTTACGCAAACGATTAGAATATCTATACAACGAATTTAATAACTCATAACACTCAACCATGTTTAATCCCGAAACTAAAACCCGCATGCGCAAGGGTCCTTTTATTTTTCTTTTCATTATCGCCGCTGTTTCAGGCCTTACTGCAATTGTCATGTGGTTATGGAATGAAATCCTTCCTTCGTTAATTCATGTTTCTACTATTAGTTACTGGCACGCTTTGGGTCTTTTAATCCTTTGCAGAATTTTATTCGGAGGTTTTAAATTCGGAGGAAGGCCTAACTCATGGAAAGGGCAGCAATGGAAGGAAAAATGGGGTAACATGACAGAAGAGGAAAAAGAAAAATTAAAACAAAAAATGAAAGAACGCTGGGGAAGAAACTGTTAAACCAAAAAGAAAAAATACAAGAATACAAACCTGCTTCGCGCAGGTTTTTTTTATTCCAATTATTCTTTTTTAAATATGTAGAAAAACATAAAGTATTTTTCCCAAATGTTCGTCTACCTAATAAACATATAAAACCAACAAAATGAAAAGAACAATTTTTAAACCCATCCTGGCCGGCATTCTCTTTGGAACCGCTGCCTTTTTTATGCCTTTGTTTTTATTAAAGGCTGTATTCTTTTTTCTTATTATAGGATTTATTCTGCGGTCAATCCTATGGCGAAGATATCACCGGGGCGCTTACCTGTATGTTAACAGCGCGGAAAGAATCAGAAACATGAGTGAGGAAGAGTACACTGCATTTAAAAATAAAATGAAAGGCACTTATAATTGCAAATCATATAACTCAAACTACAATTGCTGCTCTGGTACGAAATGGAATGATTGTTGCTCCTCAGACCTCACTGAAAAAATATCTGAAAAACAAATAAATAAATAAACACATGAAAAAAGGAACACGATTTTTAACAGGCCTGGCCGCAGCGGCTGTGGCATTTGGTGCCTGCTTTCTTATTGCCGGACCAGACCAGTTTAATAAATACGGCAAGCGCGGCTGTAACGAAAACTATTATTACCATCACTGCCATCAACCGGAAGCAGGAGCGGGTGTAGAGAACAAATAAAAAAAAGAGGTTGTTTCTGAATGAGACAACCTCTTTTTACATTAAAGCAACTAATTACTTTTTCGCCTCACCCTTTTTACATTCTACTTTGTGCATTTCCTTATTGCACTTAGGGCATTTAGCGCCAACTTCACTCGTAGTCATATCCTTCGTGCAGCAATAAGTTCCGCTTTTTACCAAGGCACACTTATCTTTTGAACACTCGCCTTCTTTAGACTCGCAGTGTTTGCATTTTGGACAACAATAGGCGCATTTATCATCGCCGTTGCCCTTTAGCATTTTAACATGTGTATTTGAAAATACAGATATTGCAATAACCATTGAGGCAAAAAATAAAATTATTTTTTTCATGATTTAAAGTATTATAGATTTACCGTAGTTATGAAAATTATGTGCCTGATGGTATGTATTTTGCGTGATATTAAAAATATAATGAATGGGAGATTTTAATTCGGTCATAAACAGCAACGAGCTTGTGTTAGTTGATTTTTTCGCGGAATGGTGCGGTCCGTGCAAAACCTTATCCCCCATATTAACACAAGTTAAAGCCAAGCTGGGCGAGAAAATTAAAATACTTAAGGTGGACGTTGACAAGAACCCGGCTACCGCTTCGTTCTATCAGATAAAGGGAGTTCCTACATTAATTCTCTTTAAAAACGGCCGCCAGATTTGGAAACAATCAGGAGTGCTAGGCGCGCCGGATCTAATAAAAGTGATTACGGGCCATTAAGCCCACACTTCTCTTATAAAACTTTCTACTTTATGAAAAGCATGCTCATCTTTTTTAACGTAATGGCAATGATACTTATTGGTAGCTTCCAGCGCCACATTAATTTCACCCTGTGAGGTTAGCAATATTATTTTAATTTCCGGCTTTATAGCTTTGATCTCCTTTATAGCTTCTATGCCCGTTTCCGCGTCATAATATCTTCCATCCAAAAAATAATCCATCACAATTACACTTGGATTTTTACGGTCGAGCTCCATGATTGCCACTTCCGCAACCGGGAAAATCTTTATTTCGGTGGCATCGGGAAAACTTGCTTTTAAATACAACTCCAGCGCCTTAGCGTATGGCGCATTATCTTCAACTATAAAAATATTTTTTGTTTTAATTTTTTTTGCCCAAAAATCTTTAAAATATTCATGATGCGCTTTGTGACTTATTTCCAGAATAGCTTTTTTAAGCTTATCTACAACTTGTTTGTCTTTTTTCTCAATATATTCATACACACCTGCTTCTAATAGGTCGGCCGCTATTTGAACATCATCCTGACTTGATAAAATAATAACAGGCAGCTTTGGATTTTTCGCATGAATCTGTTTAAAAGTATCCATGCCGGTTATGCCTTTTTCAAGATAATAATCCAATACAATTAAATCAGGCTTTTCATTAAGTGAATCCAAACACTGCTGCGCGGTTTCAAAGGTGGTAATATTAAAATCACCTTCTTCTTTTAATGTTTCATTTAAAAAATAGGTGTAAAGCGAATTATCCTCGACTATAAAAATTGAAACACGTCCGTTTTTTCCCATTGGTTACTTAATATTTTTAATTTGTATTATCCACTTTCAATTTTGTAGCGCATTAAGATAGCTATAATAACAGAGCAAATTCATATGATCCAAGCTCCGGCTTATTGTTTACTTATTGTTTTGTAACATTAAATTCTCCTGCGGCCCAAAACTTTCCTTTGTTATCAGTATCCTTCGAAAAAGCAATTGGTTTGTCATTTTCATCAGTATAAACTGTGTTCACTTCCACTTCTCTGCTACTCCAGATTTCAACTCTAACTTTGTGTGTTCCTTCGGTAATTGAATTCATGGCTGTTTTAAAATTATCAGGAAAATCCAGCAACCACGAGGACCAATCACCATTGGGCATTACTTCTTTTTTTACACCCACCTGATAAGGATTGGCGGCATTATCAATATACACTCTGTAAATTAATGATTGTGGCTGAACAGCGTCCATTTTATTTACCGGTCTTGGCAGATATACTCTTCCTACAAATTTTTCATCCGTATCAAAAGTAGTTTGCAACATCAGCTGCACTTCCGAGGTTTTACCCGCCCGCGGAATATCACTTTTTGAAAACATGATAACTCCTGCACCCCACCATTCTTTTGATTTGGTTTTCTTTCGTTCTTCTTCCGTTTTTTTCACAATGTATTTGTGATATTCTCCTTGAGCCTGAGCCTGCGAATAGATATTGGAGGCGAACACGCTAAATACAAAAGACAATAAAAAGGTTTTCATAAGTATAAATATTTAAGGCCAAAATATGGATTTTACCTCAATTTAAAAAGGAATCTAATTTATTACAGTTATTTTCGTATTGTAAATTAACGAATATTTGTCTCGTTATTCTGATTTAAATTAATGGCGTAACAATAAAAATAAATTTAATGGAAGATAATCTTTTAGTAATTGAACGAACCTTTCACGCATCTGTTCCTAAGGTATGGGCAGCCCTTTCTAATGCTGAACAAATGAAACACTGGTATTTTAATATACCTGACTTTCGCCCTGAAGTTGGCCTGGAGTTTAGTTTTTCGGCCGGTGAAAGCCCGTATAAAACCTAACTCCATCTTTGCAAAATTACTGAGGTTCTTCCCGGAAAAAAATTATCGCATACCTGGAGTTACGATGGGTATGGAGGGAATTCTCTTGTAACGTTTGAATTATTTGAAGAAGGAAATTACACCCGCGTAAAGCTCACGCATTCAGGGCTTGAAACTTTCCCTGCCGGCAATCCTGATTTTGTTAAGGAAAACTTTAAAGGAGGGTGGACCCATATTATTGGAGAAAGTTTAAAGAAGTACGTAGAGAAATAATTTCAACTCAAAAAAATAAGGCATAAAAAAAGCGGAAAAAAACTTCTCCGCTTTAGTTTTTTTATCCTGATCAATTATCTTGCAATCATAAAACGTTTTGTGATTAACTTACCGTTCATGTTAATTGTGCATAAATAAACGCCGCTCACAATTTGTGGGCTAGAGTTAAAATCAACGTTTAAGGTATAATCCCCTTCCTTTTGCACACCCTCATTATATGTTGCCACGCAAGAACCCATAATGTTATAAATCATTACCTGCACGTTTGATTCAGTTGTTAATTTATAGGAAACAGAGATGTCGGAAGAAGCCGGATTTGGATAAAGTTCAAAAGTACCGGGCGCCGCCGTTGCAATACCTTCCATCTTAGCTGTAGGATTTGATGAACTACTTCCAAAAATCATTTTCATATTTGGCCTTGAGGTAGTCAGGGTTCCAACTGTGTTGCCGCAAACTCCGCCGGAGGTCACATCGTTTTTATAGTATAGCGTTTTATTTGTTGATGTTGTGGTACAAAAAACTTTAGAATCAGCGGAATAAGTACTATTGTTCCAGCAAATATCAATAACAATATTATCTGTTCCATTGTATGCAAAAGGTGTTGAAAAATTATGAGTGTTCCATCCTGCCACAGGATTAAAATTAGCACTGTATACAGTAGTCATTGCATTGGTTGCGAAAGCTGTAACGGTACCAAAAGAAGCGGCGGTGGTGTGACCAATTTTTATTGTAAAGCTATTCATTACCTGAGAGCTTAAGGTAGAAATATTAAACGCCAGTGATTTAATTAAACTGTTAGCAGAAGTATAGCCGGCAGCAACCAATTCAGATTTAGTTATGATGAATTGTGATCTTTCATCCATATAATAGGTTCCATACGGTGCGCTTGCGGTTGAACTTGTACCTGTACCAACTGTTAATGTGGAAGAAGTAGCAGAAGGATTTGTTCCACCATTAACAAAATTAACCGTGTAATCTTCAGATTCGCCATAGGTGTATTGCTCGCACGGACCAGTGATTGCGCCATCTTTCATCATTACACGCATTCTTGTGCTTCCCGAGCCGGTAGTTGAAGGAACCGTAAATGTTCCGCTAACTGCAGCGGCGGCTCCTGCTGAAGTATATACCAATTCGCCCGCATCATCAAAATCTTTATCCTTATTAAAATCTATATACACTCTGAAATATTCGGTGTAAGCGCTTCCAACAAAACCAGGAGTTAGGGTGATAACATTTGAAGAACCAATAGTTAAGTTAGTAGAAACAGTAGTAAAATCAGCATAACCTGAATTTGCACCGCTTGTATTATTTATTGAGCCAAGCTTTACATTCGATATATACTCATAACCGGTATTACTGCCTTTACCTGAACAATAGGCTGCTACAGGGGAAGTGGTGCCGCTACCGCAAGCAGTAGACGAAAGTAAGCTTGCTCTTGCCCCGCCCGGTGCAAATAAGGCCTGCATTCTTGTTTTTTGACCCAGTGAAAACATATTCATGCAACCATCATCAGTATAATCCATGTAATTCATAAACTCATCGCCATTAGTAGTGTTTGAGCAGGTTTTATGCGGAAAAGCCGGACAACCATAATTAGAAGTTTGTTGCGTTGGCGTATCGTTAACCAAGTCATCACCGCAATTAGCATCGCCCCAGATATGACGTAAATTTAACCAGTGGCCCACTTCATGCGTGGCTGTGCGGCCTTTGTTGTAAGGAGCCGTAGTGGCATACCCCCTGCCAAACGATGTGTATAAAATTACAACACCATCAGTTGCGGCCGGCCCGCCCGGAAACTGTGCATATCCTAATAATCCGCCACCAAGGTTACAAACCCATAGGTTCAAATAACTTCCCGAAGGCCATGCATCGTCGCCACCCTGGGCCGAATATTTAACTGCGTTATTGTCGCTGAAAGAAACCGAGGTAGTTGATTTTCTAACAATACCTGTAGTAGGACTTCCGTTGGGCGCTTTACTCGCCAGGCAAAATGTTATTTCAGGATCAGCAGCACTAGCGCTGAAAGCCGAAGGTGTATTTACTTTATCAGCATTAAGTCTTCTAAAGTCCTCATTTAATACAGCTATTTGAGATTGAATCTGGGCATCGCTGATATTTTGCGCTGCAGTGTTATAAACCACATGAACAACTACAGGAATATTAACAACCGCGGTAATTCCATCAGCTTTATAGGTTGCAGAATTAGCAATTATTTGTTGAGTTTGAAATTCAATTTTTTGCATTCTTGATTCAAGGGTGGGATCAGCGTTTTTTAATAGTTGAAGGTTGGACATGGTCCCGCAGTTCCTTTGAGCAATTGAAAGGGTGGTTAAGCCTGACAATCCTATAATCAATAATGTTTTTTTCATGCGTTTTTTTGATTTAAAAAAGGGTTTTTGAAGCTTCAAATATATAAGGCTTTACCGCCTTAATTTATAGATTAGTGCCAGCGGAAGGATTTCTAATTCTAAACAGTTTTAGAAGTGTTGAACGGTAGGCCTGAAAATTCAAACGGTTAAAAAGGATCTTAAGATATAATCGTGCGAAACGTCAGATTAATTCGCGGCCGTTTAATTTTTGTAGTTGGAGGTAACCGGTGAAGCCAGCTTTTTTGTGTTGGACCTTTCATTAATAAAAGACTTCCGTGGTCAAGGATGAGAGAAATATATTCCCTGGTTCTTTTATGTTTAAACGCAAATTTCCGTGCAGCGCCTAATGTAAGAGAAGCGATCCCTGTATTTGCATCAAGGGCTCTTTCATTATCGCTATGCCAGGCCATGCCCTCATTTCCGGTGTGATAACGATTTAAAAGGCATGAGTTAAAAGTGGTACCGGTAATTTTTTCTGTAATTTTTTTTAATTCAAGAAGTTCCCTGGTCCAGGGCAAAGCTTTTTTGGTTGCGCCCGAATAAGTATAATTAAACGGCATGTCGGCATACCAGGCAACTTTTCTATCAGTTATGATATGCTTTCCAAAAATAACAGCTTCATCGTTTTTCCATTCAATGTTGTGAAGCAAGTTCTCAAAGTATAATGAGGCCAGTTCATTGGTAATAACCTTCCCGTAATAAATAACTTCGCCATCATATGGCAACAAGTTATGTGGTTCATTGTTATTGAAAAGATCCATTTATGAGCCTTTTATTTTAAAAAACCTTGTAATAAAAATAAACTAAAATAGATAAACCAGATTTATATTGCACATAAATAAAATAAAAAACTAATTTCGCTAACTTAATAGTCAAACTATAATTAAACCTATATCATGAAAAGATTCGCATCAGCCAATTGGCAAGGAACCGGTAAGGAAGGCAAAGGCTCTCTTACTTCGCAAAGTACAGTACTAAATAAAACGCAGTATTCATATAGCACCCGTTTTGAAGAAGGCGTAGGGACCAATCCGGAAGAACTGGTTGCGGCAGCGCATGCCGGATGTTTTACTATGAAGCTGAGTTTTAATTTAACTAAAGCTGGATTTCCTCCCGCCAACATTGACACCAAGTGTGAAATTACATTAGATTCTGAAAAAGGTGAAATTACTTCTTCTCATTTAACGGTAGCGGCTAAAGTTCCTGGCCTTGAAAAAGAAAAATTTGAAGAACTGGTAGCAGACGCAAAAGCGAATTGTCCGATTTCAAAACTTTACAATACAAGCATAACCTGTAACGCTACTCTTTCTTAACCAACAATATTTAAGTTCTTTGAATATTATTCGAAGCACTTTTTTTATGTAAATTACGACGAACCTTTTTTATGCGTTGGTGTTCCTTTACGTAATTTAATGAAGGATAACTTGGATGCACTTGGCACAATGTTTCCAAGTAAAAAGCCCCAAGGCTTTAAGTTTTCAATATGATCACAAATTACTTTTATTATTGCTGTAAGCGGTATGGAAAGGAACATTCCGGGAATACCCCAAATGGCATTACCAATTAAAACAACAATAATAGAAACCAGCGCGTTTATTTTGACTTTGGATGCAACGATGCGGGGAATGATATAATGGTTATCAATAAATTGAATGAGCAGGTATACCCCTAACACCATTAGTGGTGATGATATTGAGTTTTTTGTAACAAAAGCAACAATCATGGGTAATGCAATGGCAATTACACCACCTATATAAGGAATAACGTTTAACAAGGCGCCGGTAACACCAAGAATAATGGCATAATCTATTCCAAGTATTAAGAGGCCGAGTGAGTTTAAAGTTGCTACCAGTAAGGCTTCAATGAGCAGACCCATCAGGTAACTCTGAATAATTGATTTTGTATTCTGAAGCACCTCCACAACAGCGGCATGATGAGTGCTATGAAAAAGCCTTCTTATAAATTCAAGTAACAATGATTTGTAAAATAAAATCATAAACAGATAAACCGGCAAAAGCAGTAGTATAAAAAATGTACTTCCCACGCTGATTAATGTTTTCCCGAAAATGTCGCCGGCATTGTTGGAAGCCTTACCCTCGGCACTCTGTAGCCAACCTTCAATTTTCTGTTCTTTTACATTGAAATGCATGGATGCCCATTGTATCAACTGTTTAACCGTGCCTTGCGCTTTTTCTTTTAATTGCGGATATGTGTCAGACAACATAGACAACTGCGTTGAAACGAAATAGACTAAAGCGGCGGTGACAATAAAAACAAGAGTAACTACAATTAAAATAGCCACCACCTTGTTTATTTTATGATTCAAAAGAAAGTTTACAAAGGGATTAAGTAAAATGGCAAGTATGGTTGCAAATACAATTGGCACCGCTATGCTTTTGCCAAGGAACAGCGCATAAACAAAAGCGTAGGCGGCAATAAAAATAAGAGCCGCTTTGGCGTAAAAAGGAAGTTTATTTTTATCCACAGAACAATATATTTCGTGCAATCGGATTCATATATGAATTATAACACTAACACTCCTTATGAAAACATTGTGCCAACTATGAATCATTTTAATCTGCTAAAATTTCTGTCAATATATTTTTCAGTTGTAAGCAGGGCTGTTTGAATCCGCTTAGCATAGTGGATACTATCTAAAATTTCTTTTTGTTTTTCTTCAATTATATGTTTTCGTTTTTCAATTTCCGTTATCTGAGTCATTAACATGATGTTTGCTTTTTGTTTTTGCTTATAAGCATTTAAAGCCATCAGTGATAAACCAAAAATCATTATTAATCCTGTTATAAAATAATTCCGCTGTAATTTTTGTTGTTTTAATTCTTCAGCGGCAAGGGTGTCTTTTTTATTCTGCTCTGCCTTAACAACCGTTTCTCGTTTATCGAATTCGTATTGCATTTGTTTTTGAAACGAGGCCTTTTGTGTATTGTTATTATTGATGCTATCGGTCATTACCTTATTAAGTTCATTCATTTCAAGCGCCATCCTGTAATTATTTTGAGCTTTATAAATTTCGTAGAGACGTTTACTGACATTGCGAATGTTTTCCGGAAAGCCGAGTTCTTTTGAAATGGCCAATGCGCGGAAACAATATGCCTGGGCTTCCTTAAAGTTTTTGCGATGAAAATAAATACCCCCCAGGTTATTTAAGGAAGTCACCATTCCTTGCTTATCACCAATTTCATCTTCAATCAGCAGGGAGTTTTGATAAAGTTCAAAAGCCTTACCAGTGTTTTTCATGGCTTCATAAATTGCACCAATGTTATTTAATCCATACGCTATTCCATGTTTGTCATTAAGTTTTCTTTTAATTTCAAGGGACCTTGTAAGATAATCCAATGCTTTTTCAAATTGTTTTTGCTTGTTGTATATCAGTCCAATATTATTTAAAGCGTAAGCTATTCCGGGTTCATCATTCAGATCATGCTGAATTTTATAAGCTCTGTTAAAATATTCCGCCGCTTTATCATTTTGGTTCTGTGCCTGATAAATACCACCCATGTTATTCAGAGTTCCGGCAATTGCTAATTTATCCCCGGCTTCCTCCTGCATTTTTAAAGCTGTGGCATTGTATTCAAGCGCCTTTTCAATTAAGCCCTGATTATTGTATATGAAAGCAATGTTATTTAATATCAAAGAAGCCCCGGATTTATCT
>JAOQAF010000098.1 GCA_025963735.1 Bacteroidota bacterium | reverse complement strand
GATTTATTTTTATTTTTCCTGAGATACTCATCAATCCGGTGTGGCGGAGCCATTATAAATGTACATGAATCGTCTCCCTTTGCCTTACAGGTTATTTCCACAGATGTTAAAGGAATGCCATAACTGGCTTCGCACCAGCCGCTTGAATAGCCTGCATTCATAATGCACACAGGGGTTTTTGATTTTTTTTTCGCTTTAATCCAGCTGTCGGCCTCAAAAGAATAAGGGTGGTTATATTTTATATAATAATTATCATCAGGACTTGGTTTGCTTTCTTTTAAAATATCGACAAAGGCCCAGCCTGAATAAGCAAAGTGTACAGGACCCGCGGAGAGTTTACTGATCGGATCTTTTAAGTTCATCCTCTTATGAAAGTTGGCGGCATCTTCAATTCCTAAAACGTGTGAAAGATCAAATAAAATATTCTTTCCTATGTTTAGCGCCTCTTCTTCACCCCGATCGCTGTATAAGGCACTGAAAGAGTTTAAAAATTCATGGGAAAGTGCTGAAGCGCGAACAAGGATATATCGTTCTCCGTTAATTTCTATACTTCCCTTCGATGGATTAAGCTTAAAGGATTCAAAATACTTACCAACTGTTTTCTGCGCCTGATCAAAAATAGGTTTCATTTTCGCAGGTACTTTTACTGTCGGACCAACGGGGTGCTTTATTAAAGCCTGTTTTAACCTTTCATTCTCAAGCCTGAGCCGTTTAATCTGAATGTTTAATTCTTCAATGGTAATTTTTTCTTTCTTCATTAAAGAATAAGCTAAGATTTATAATTAAAATTAATGAAAATTTTCTTACAGCCTGTTTATTTCATAATTAAGGAAATTTTACAATTTACTTTTTCATTCAATAACATTTAAAACTATATTTGATCATCAATGAACAAGCGCATTCTGCCCATAATTTCTATTGCTTTTACGGCAGCTTTACTTGCGCTTATATTTATTCAGGTTTATCTTATCAAAGGAGATTTCAGGGCCAATGAAGAAACCTTTGTTCACCACGTTAAAGATGCCCTTGATAATACATCCGCTAAACTTGAACGTTTTGACACTACCACTTCCTACAAGAAAATAAAAAAGCGTATTCAGGGTATTAAACAGCCTGTTTTTTTTGACGGCAAAAATACCGGCGGAACCCGGTTTAATGTTTTTACAACGCTAAGCATTGATAGTAATGGCCAGCATTCAAGTCAATACTCATCCCGCAATCTGCCCGGTGATTCGCTTGATCTTTCGCCCATTGCCAAAAATTTCTTTAATAGTTTTAAAAACTCAAAGCAAAAAATGAGCGGGCCCAACAACGATTTGTTTAAAGCGCTTTCGCTGGGTAACGATATTTTTGATGAAACCATTGAGCAGAATTTTTATAAAAATTACAAGCAAAAAGTGGATACAATTTTATTGGACTCCATCTTAAAGTCTGAGCTTAAAAAACAAAAGATACGCGCCAAATATTATTACACCTTAACTTCCATATTACCGGTTAGCCAGCATCACAGCGATCTTAAAATGGCCGAAAGCTTTACCGATTCGATTGGAGATGGTTATAAGGTATGCTTGTCGCCGAGCAACCGCTTTGTTGATCCTGAATATTTAATAGTAAGATTTCCTGATCAGGAGCGGGCTATTTTTAAAGGCATGTGGGCGCTTCTTACCATGTCCATTGTTGTTATATCCATTCTAATATTTTCTTTCTATTACATCATGGCCAGTAACTTAAAACAAAAAAAATTATCGGTTATAAAAAATGATTTTATCAGTAACATGACTCATGAATTTAAAACTCCAATAAGCACCATTTCTCTGGCCAGTGAAATGTTAAGCGATTCGAGCATTTCTCAAACACCTGAAAAGCAACAGCGTTTTTTAAGAATGATAAGGGATGAAAATAAACGATTGAGTGTTTTAGTAGAAAGCATTTTACAAACTTCAATTCTTGATAAAGGCGAGTTTAAATTAAAACTGAGCGAGATTGATGTTCATGAAATTATTAATACGGCAATCAATAATACCCAGCTTTTAATTAGTCAGAGGCAGGGGAATGTTCAAACGTTTTTAAAAGCCCAGCATTATAAACTACAGGCGGATAAAGTTCATTTAACCAATATTATTTTTAATTTGATAGATAACGCAATAAAGTATACTAAAGGAGTTCCTGAAATAGTAATCTCCACCTATAATACTGCGGAGGGAATCATGATTGAGATAAAAGATAACGGAATTGGGATTTCGAAGGAAAATCAGAGGAAAATATTCGACAAATTTTACCGGGTTCCCACCGGGAATGTGCATAATGTGAAAGGATTTGGACTTGGACTTTCTTATGTACTGGCGGTTATTTTAAAACATAACGGAACAATATCCGTTGAAAGCGAGACGGGTAAAGGAAGTACCTTTAAAGTTCACCTCCCTATTTGATAATAATTGTTAAAAGTGTTAAAATTGGCACGATTAGTGAGTATATTAGTTATAAAATTAACAAATAATGGATATGGATACTGTTAAAACTAAAATCTTGCTGGTTGAAGATGATGAAAGTCTGGGACCTCTTTTATTGGAATACCTGGAAGCTAAGGGTTTTGAAACCAAGCTTGCCAACGACGGTAAAAAAGGCGCGGATATGTTTTTTAAAGGTTCCTTTGATCTGTTACTGCTTGACGTGATGATGCCTGTAAAAGATGGGCTTACACTTGCCAAAGAAATCAGGGTAGTTGATAAAAATGTTCCTATCATTTTTTTAACGGCAAAAAGCATGAAGGAAGACACCATTGAAGGCTTCAACGCCGGCGCAGATGATTATATGACCAAGCCCTTCAGCATGGAAGAATTATTAGCACGTGTTACCGCTGTTTTACGCCGTACAAATAAAGTAAGAAGTACCGAAAGCGATGAAGTGAATTTTAAAGTTGGCAGCTATCAGTTTAACTCTGAAAAGCAGGTATTGCAACACGGTGGCACCGAACAAAAATTAACAACAAAAGAAAGTCAGCTGTTGCGTTTATTATGTGTGCATAAGAACGATGTTCTTGATAGAAACTTTGCTTTAAAAACTATCTGGCACGATGATAACTATTTTAACGGCCGAAGCATGGATGTTTATATTGCCAAACTTAGAAAATACCTGAGAGAAGATTCAAAAGTGGAGATCATTAACATTCATGGTAAAGGGTTTAAGCTGCTAGTAAACAATTAATATATTGCCTCATTAAAAAAAGCGTCCTTAGTTAAGGGCGCTTTTTTTATTTTGGGATATCACTTTTAAAACGTCAGTGGTTTTCCCTGATAATAATCCAGCACCTTTAATTTAAAAATATAATCATATTTACTTTGAAGCAAATTACTTTCAGCTGCAAATAATCTGTTTTTAGCGGCGCTAAAATCAAATGAGCTTATGGCTCCGGCGTTAAATTTTTGCTGTGCGTATTTAAATGATTCGGCAGCTGCATCAACACTTGCAACAGTTGCGTTATATTTGTTTAAGGCGGCCTTAGCGTTGGCATATGCCTGCGCTATGGTTTTATAAAGATTTTGTTTTGCCAGGTCCTGAGTGAACCGGGCATTTAATGTGTTTATTTTAGCGGTCTTTACCGCCGAATATGTTTGCAGGCCGTTAAATATTGGAACACTTATGGTAACTCCTATGCTTTTATTTACATTGTTTTTAAACTGGTCGGTAAAAGGTGTTTGCTTTGTTACTAGTTGAGTAACGGGTGAATATACACTGTCGCCTTTGTTTGTAATTCCGCTTATCTGATAGCCGCTGTAGTTCACACCTATAATGTCTTTTGCCAATCCTGAAGTTCCTGTCCCCATACTGGCGTTAAGACTAATGGTTGGGCTTATCCGTCCTTTGCTTGATTGTAATGTTTTATCGGCACTCATGATAGAGTATTCGCCGCTTTTGATGCTCGGCTGGTTTTTTAAAGCGGTTTCATAAACACTGTTAATGTTATTATTAAGTAACTGTTGTCCCTCAACATCAAGTATGGGTTTGGTAACTGAAAAATTAGTTACACTGTCAAGATTCATTAATTGAGTAAGGTTTAGAATTGCCAGCTGATAATTATTATCTGCTGAAGTGAGATTTACTTCTTCATTAGCGAGCTGGGCTTTAATGTCGTACTCCACGCTTTTGGCTAGTGCGCCCGCCACTACTAATTTTTGTGTCCGTTCAAGTTGTTCCTGCGTAACGTTTAACTGGTTTTGGGAGATCTTTAAAAGCTCATCGCTGAATACAACTGTAATGTATGCGTTAGCAATATTTAAGGAAAGATCATACTGCCGTTGTTTTAATGTTTCAACTCCGCTTAAGTATTTATACTGGTTTGATTTAATGGTGTTATATTGACTTAATCCGCTCCATAAAACAAGATTACTGCTTATGTAAAAGTTTTGTTGAAGCACCTGTGTGTTGGCAAAAGTATTGGTGTACCGGTCAATTGTTTTACCGAAGTTATAGGTGTGGGACGCTCCCAGATTTATTGACGGTAACGCTGTAGCGATGCTTTGATCGGTATTGATTTTTGAGATCTCATTATTTAACGCCGTTTGTTTTAAACTTATATTATGACTTATCGCGTAATTAATGCATTGCTGAAGGTCCCAGCCCGATTGCGCTTTACTAACTGCTGCACACAGAAAAAAAAATACCGAATAACACAAAAATTTCAATGACATCATTTGTTTAATGGATATAGGTAAAATTAAGTATTTTATTTAAGTATAAACCTCCTCCCATTAGGGGGATAAAACCAAAAAAAAAATTCAAGATTTAATTTTCAGAAGCGATCTGTTTGCTTTTAGCGCGGTTTGTTGAAATTACAAATGACAGAAAAACAACACTGGTAGCCAGCACGGTTAATAAACTTAATGTGGGTTCGCTTATAAAATACGAAAGCAGTGAAGCGCCAATGGTTAATACTGTAAATACGTAAACAATAATAACAGTCTTGGCCTGGCTGTATCTGCAATCGATGAGTTTGTGATGAAGGTGGTTCCTGTCGGCCATGAACGGCGACTGTCCCTTTAAGGCCCTGATTAAAAACACGCGTAAGGTATCTAGTAAAGGATAAATGAGTGCGGCCACAGCAAACACAGGCTTGCTAACATGTACCCAAAATGAATTTAAAGTTTGCGGGGGATATTCGATCATTTTAATTGCCAGTACGCATACAAACATGCCTATAACAAGCGAACCCGAATCGCCCATAAAAATACGTGCGGGCGAAAAATTAAAAATCAAAAACCCCATTAATGCGCCTGCCAATGAAAAAGAAAGCGCGGCGTACGGAAACTCTTTTGCGAAAATAAACCAGGTACCAAAAGCGCAACAGCTGATAAACCCTACGCCGGCTGCAAGTCCATCAGCCCCGTCAATAAGATTGAAAGCATTTACAACTACCACATATGTGAAAATAGAAAGAAAAACACTGCCCCATACCGGAATGTCATATACCCCAAAAATGCCGTGCAGACTGGTAATCCGGATGTCTCCCATTAATACGAGAATTAACGCTACCAGAATATGCGCGAATAGTTTTTTAACCGGGGCAGTGCCAATAATATCGTCTTTAACGCCAACAAAAAATAAAATTAAACTTGAGGCAACAATTAATTTAAACTCGTTTACCGATTGAAATATTTTATCGTAATAGATCATGTTATCAATGGTGTACCATAAGGCGTAGGCGAAGAGGGTACCCGCGTAGATGATAATTCCTCCAATGGTTGGTATGGAGCGTTTATGAATTTTGCGTTCTTCGGAAGGCGAATCAATAAGACGTTTTAAAACCGCCACCTTTATAAGGGCAGGAGTGGAATAAAGCACCACAATGAATGCGGTTAAAAAAACCAGGATTAATACAGCCATCTAAAAATCGTAATATAAATTATAAAAACTGGTTTTTACTCCCAGGTAAAAGTAATTGGTTTGATTGCTTAAACCGTTAAAAGTAGAAAAATTTTGGTTACGATTGATGTACCCTAATGCAACATTTAAATTATAAGCTGGATTGATGAGGTAGCCAATTTTAAAATTTGCAATCTGGTTATTATAAAGCTCAGTCGCCTTTAAAGGTAATGTCTGATATTGGTAGCGTGCGGCAGCAAATAATCTTTTGTATTTATAATCAAGCATACACATGATCTCTTGCCCATATCCCGGTGTATATGCAAGGTTTTGATTATAATGAGAGTAAGATTGGTTGGTGGATGTACCAAGCGGACTTACATAACTGGCCTCACTGACATTATTGTATTCAGCCTGAAGAAATAAATTTTTTAAACCTATAAAATCAAAATACTTCAGGCCGGCCTGATATCCAATTCCATTACCTATGGTTTTTGTGTTACTTAGGTCATCGGCCATTAGTTGCCCGTAAACATTTATTTTATTCGTAATCTTTAAAAGTATGTCACCTCCAATTACAATATTGTTTTTATTATTAAGTTTTAAGAGAGGTAAATTTGTATAAATAACAGGGTTAAAATATTGCCAGTTCAAATGCTGCCGGTTTTTATTGTCGCCGGCCTGCCATATAAGTCCCTGAAAGAAAGCGACATTTAATATTTTAGAAACGTTGATGCTTAAATATTGAAAAGAAGCGGCTTTTTTCTGAAACAGTCGTTCGGCATTGGGGTTGCGGATGAGGCTTGCCGATTCAAGGTTCATTAAAACAGAATAAATATTTGAGTATTGAACCCTGCCTTTAAACCATTGTTGTGTAATACGTGCGTATGGATAATTAAACGCGTTATCACTCAGTAACAAAGAACGGTAACCATGTCCGATTTTTTGTTTGCCATGTCCGGCTTGAATATTGAGATTTTTTAATGCCTGGAATGACACAAAGCCCGATGAAAACGCGTAATCGAAACCCGTTTGCTTGAAATTTTTCCAGCGCCCCTGTCCCGGTACAATGCTTGTTGCGGCTACGTTTGAGGACAGGTATTCAGGAAAAAAAGACTGGCTTTCAACAAACATTGTTTCAAAATAAACCTTGTTGCCAATATAGCCGCAACCTATAAAACCCCTGCTGTTCGTGCTTGTTTGCTTTTTTTTTCCGTTATAATAATCATTACCAATTTCGATGTTTAAAACCGGATCGAGTGTAAATTTAAAATTCTGATGCGGTGGCTTTATGGTAATTACATGTTTAAAAAAAGCTATGTCCAGCGCAGGATCATCGGTTATGTATTTAAAAATTTTATGGGTATCAGCCACATGAACATATTTTTCTAAAAAAAAATGAATGTAAGGTTGAATGCTGGTGTGAACGGAAGAATCTTTTGCGGCCAATTGTTTTTGGGTGAGCAATGAAAAAGAATAATCGTTGGGAAGATTATAAAATTGCGCGGCAATTTTAAAAGATAAACATAACAGGATAAAAATGATGAGATTAGCCTTTAATTTATTTTGAAACGTTTGCATCCGGTTTGTTGCGTTCAATTACTTTACGGAGTTATAGCACCTTTATGTTTTCTTTTTTCCTAAAATCTTCATAAACGGATTTAATACCCTCCTCAAGATTAATAGTATGTTTCCATCCCAAACTATGCAGAAAGCTTACATCCATTAATTTTCTGAAAGTACCGTCGGGCTTGCTTAAATCGTGTTTTATTTCGCCCCTGAAGCCAACTATTTTCTGAATTAAGAGGGCCAAATCTTTAATGCTTATATCAGAACCCGTTCCGATATTAACATGTTGCTGACCGTTATATTTTTGCATAAGATAAACACAGGCATCGGCCATATCATCTGCATGAAGAAATTCTCTTAAAGGAGCACCTGTGCCCCACATTTCAACAAAAGCCGCGTTGGATTCTTTCGCTTCATGAAATTTTCTGATCAGGGCCGGAAGAACATGTGAATTGTTTAGGTTGTAACTGTCGTTAGGCCCATACAAATTGGTAGGCATAACACTTATAAAATCACAACCGTATTGTCTTCTGTAATTCTCACACATTTTAATTCCTGTGATCTTTGCAATGGCATAGGGTTCATTGGTGTCTTCAAGATATCCGCTCAGTAAATATTCTTCCTTTAAAGGTTGAGGTGCAAGTTTTGGATAGATACATGAAGAGCCCAAAAACATAAGTTTTTTTACCTTATTTAAATACGAAGAATGGATCACATTATTCTGTATCATCAGGTTATCATACAAAAATTCAGCGCGGTAAGTATTATTGGCTTGAATTCCCCCAACTTTAGCGGCAGCGAGAAAAACATACTCGGGTTTTTCAGCTTCAAAAAATGAACTTACAGCTTGTGAATTTCGTAAGTCAAGTCCGGAAGAGTTTTTTAAAATAAAATTTGAATAGCCTTTCTTTTGAAGGTTTCGCAGAATGGCCGATCCAACCATGCCCTTATGACCCGCAATGTATATTTTCGAAGTTAATTCCATTTGTTATGCTGGCTATAAAATCCTTGAACTGGATATCGGTTCTGCAATCGCATTTAGTAGTTGTTTATTCTTTGTAATTAAGAACCTTATGACCACCTTCCAATAAATATTTATCGCGTTTAAATAATTCAAGGTCGGCTAAAACCATTTCTTTACAAAGGGCCTGAACGGTATAAGTTGGCGTCCACCCAAGAATGTTTTTTGCTTTACTTGCGTCTCCAACTAAAAGATCTACTTCTGAAGGACGGTAATAATTCGGATCAATTTCTACAATGGTTTTTCCCGTGGCTGAATTAATTCCTTTTTCATCTTCACCTTTGCCTTCCCACTTAAGCGTAATTCCTACTTCTGTAAATGCCATGTTTATAAACTCGCGAACCGTTATCTTAATTCCGGTGGCAAGAACAAAATCATCAGCTTCTTTTTGCTGGAGCATTCTCCACATACCTTCAACATAATCTTTGGCATGTCCCCAATCCCTTTCAGAGTCTATGTTTCCCATAAACAACTTTTCCTGCATTCCCAGACTTATTTTTGCTGCCGCTCTTGTAATTTTACGGGTAACAAAGGTTTCACCCCGTAAAGGACTCTCATGATTAAATAAAATTCCATTACACGCGTACATGCCATAACTTTCACGGTAATTTTTCGTGATCCAGAATCCATATAATTTAGCTACCCCATAAGGGCTTCGCGGATAAAAGGGCGTGGTTTCCTTTTGCGGAATTTCCTGAACCAACCCGTATAATTCGGAAGTGGATGCCTGGTAAAACCTTGTTTTCTTCTCCAAACCTAATATGCGTATGGCTTCAAGAATTCTTAAGGTGCCTAAAGCATCTGAATTGGCCGTGTATTCGGGGGTTTCAAAACTTACCTTAACGTGCGATTGTGCGGCAAGATTATAAATCTCATCCGGCTGAACTTCCTGAACAATACGAATAAGGTTAGTGCTATCGGTTAAATCGCCATAATGAAGTTTAAAATGAACGTTTTTTTCGTGCTGATCCTGGTACAGATGATCGATCCGGTCTGTATTGAACATAGAGCTGCGGCGTTTAATACCATGCACAATGTATCCTTTTGATAATAATAATTCAGCAAGATACGCCCCGTCTTGTCCCGTTACACCTGTAATTAAAGCTACTTTTGACATATTGAAATTTAGAATAACAATATTACGAAAAATTAAGGGATGAAGAGTTGAATTACAGTAAGATAATGCAGCTTTATTTTTATATATTTGAACTTTAAATTATACCATGAAACCTACTTTCGTTAAAAAGAATTATTATATATTATTAACCGGTCTTGCTCTTATTTGCGCGGGCTATCTTTTAATGATCGGCGGAAAAAGCGAAGATCCGAACGTTTTTAACCCGGCAATTTTTAATTTTCAGCGCGTCACTTTAGCGCCAATTGTATGTCTGATTGGCTTTGTTACAATTATTGTGGCCATTATGTGGCGCCCAAAAAATGAATCAGAACATTTAAACAATGGATAATACGGTTAACACAACTGCACAGGTTCCTAAACCAAACAGGAAATTTAAAAAAGTACTTTTTGTCATCTGTCTTTTTTTAATTGCGGGATGGTTTATTTTTTATTTTATCTGCGGAATGGCTTACAGTAAAGGCACACGCTCGGGCATACTAACCAAGGTGAGCGAAAAAGGATATATTTTTAAAACCTTTGAAGGCGAAATGAATGTTGGTGGTTTTAGTGGCGATGGCGGCACGATAATGCCGGCTAGTATTTTTAAATTTTCAGTTCCTGACCGCAAGGTATATGACCAACTGGAGGCTGTGCAAGGGCACCGCGTGGTATTACACTATAAGCAGGTAATGAAGAATTTATTCTGGCAGGGGGACACCGATTATTTTATTTATGAAGTAACGGTTGTAAAATAAACTGTTTTGTAAAGTGTTTCTATTTTTTTCCATTAATTTTTAAGAGTTTAAAATGACTTATTTAGAGGCGTTCATTATTTCTGTGGTTGAAGGTTTAACGGAGTTTTTGCCAATTTCTTCTACGGGACACATGATGATTGCTACGGCCTTGCTGGGCATTAAATCGACGCCTTTTGTAAAATTGTTCACAGTAGCAATTCAGTTAGGGGCTATTTTAAGCGTGGTTGTTTTATATTATAAGCGTTTTTTCAGATCATTTAATTTTTATCTCAAATTAATTGTGGCTTTTATTCCCGCTGCAATTGCCGGATTGTTACTTGGAGATTGGATAGACGCGCAGCTTGAAAATATTTTTGGTGTAGCGGTTGCGTTGTTTGTTGGAGGTATAGTTTTATTATTTGTTGATAATTGGTTTAAGAATCCAACGATTACTTCTGAGGAGCAGGTGAATTATTCAAAAGCGTTTAAAATCGGAATTTTTCAATGTCTTGCTTTATTTCCCGGAGTAAGCAGAAGCGCTTCCACTATAATTGGCGGCATAAGCCAGAAACTTACACGTACGGCCGCTGCTGAATTTTCATTTTTTTTAGCGGTACCCACCATGTTTGCCGCTACTGCAAAAAAACTGCTTGACTTTTATAAGGACGGTATCGTTTTAAATTCGGAAGAAATAAAAATTCTCGTTTTTGGGAACGTAATTGCTTTTGTAGTGGCATTAATCGCCATTAAAACCTTTATTTCTTTGCTGCAAAAACATGGCTTTAAAGTCTGGGGAGTTTACCGCATAATTATTGGTGGAATTCTTATTGTTCTTTTTCTTATGGGTATAAAATTAGAGGTTATTTAAACAAACAACTTCCTGTTAATTAATAGTTTTTATTATTCCGGCCGATAACCTTAAACGGTATATTTTCGTGTATCTATTGTGAGTGATAATCTAACCAAAAAAAGACTTCGTACTTCAGGCATCACGGTTATTATAAGCCTTGCCCTTGTTCTGTTTATGCTTGGCGCCCTGGGCCTGCTGGTAGTAAATGCAAATAAATTAAGCCGGCATTTTAAAGAAAATGTGGGTTTTCAGGTGTATTTAAAAGATACGGCGTCTTCGGCTCAAACCGACGGCTTAATTCAGGAAATAACAAGCTCAAGTTACGCTAAAAGCGTTTTACTCATAAACAAAGAGCAGGCTGCTGAAAAATTGAAAACAGACCTTGGAGAAGACTTCGTTAGTTTTTTAGGAAGTAATCCTTTGCTTAATTCCATAGAAGTTAAGTTAAATGCGCCTTACGCCAACACCGATACTTTATTGAGTGTTGAAAAGATACTGCTCCAAAAACACCAGTCGATTATTAAAGAAGTTGTTTATCAAAAAGACATGATAAACAGTTTAAATAAAAACACCAATGCCATTGCTTTTTTTATACTTATTTTTAGCGGTGCCTTGTTAATTGTAGCTATCGCGTTAATCAACAACACTATCCGCTTATCCATTTATTCGCAGCGTTTTCTCATCCGCACCATGTACCTTGTAGGTGCAACCCGCATTTTTATAAGTAAGCCCTTCATTTTTAAAGGCGTAAGGCAGGGCATTATTGCAGGCATTATTGCAGGCGCTTTATTGGCTGGTTTTCTGGTGTTAAGTACCAAATTTGTTCCTGACTTGTTGCAGTTGCAGGACGAAAATGTACTTATCATCATTTTTATTTCTTTAATTCTGATAGGGGTTATTATCTCTGCTTTTAGCGCCATGATGGCTGTTTTAAGATACCTTCGTTTAAAAACGAGTGATTTGTATTTTTAATTTTCTTAACCATTTGGCTCCTTTTTATTTTGTAATTTTGTCTTCAAATTATTCTAATAATGGAAACAAACTATAGAAGTACCAACATCGATAAAATTGAAACGGCCACTATTTTAAATGAAAGAACAATTTTACGTTCTGCATTTTCCTGGATGGCTCTGGCAATGATCTTAACTACGCTTGCTTCTTTATTATTCGCTTTTGTGCCTGAATTAACCAACCTTTTAATTGAAAAAACAGAGTTTGGTATTAAACCTACAATCTTTGCATACATTGTAATGTTTGCACCGCTTATTTTTGTTTTTGCCATGAGCCTGGGTATAAATAAAATGTCGTTGCCAATGCTTATCGGAACATTCGTTGCCTATTCACTCATCAATGGAATAAGCTTCAGTTTTATTTTTTTCGTATACGATATCGGTTCTATTTACAAGGTTTTCCTTAGTACAACAGCGCTGTTTGCAGTGATGGCAATAGCGGGTTATGTAACCAAAACAGATCTTAGTAAGCTGGGTTCTATTTTAATGATCGGGTTAATTGGAATTGTTATCGCCTCTCTGATCAATATGTTTATGCATAGCGCGAAGATGGATTATATCATTTCGATTTTAGGTGTAATTATTTTTACAGGACTTACAGCCTATGATGTACAAAAAATCAAAAACCTTGGCACTGAAGCGCAGGGCGATGTAATGACAAGGAAAATGGGAATTATGGGGGCACTAACGCTTTATCTTGATTTTATAAATTTGTTTCTCTTTCTTTTACGCTTGTTTGGTGGAAGAAAAGACTAACGTTTTTTTATCGGAAAACAATGCCGGTTTTTTCAGCCGGTTTTTTATTATTTTGACTCTATAAAATTCATTTTTGAGTGGCCGTTATCAAGGATAAAAGGTTATAAGTTATTAAATGAAGCTTTTGAATGAGTGGAAAACGAATTAAAAAGCAATTTATGTTGTAACTTTATATGACGAAAATCGCTTGTTCTAGGTGCTGCTTTCCCGCAAAAACTGTATTATGAAAACAAAAATAAAGTTGCTTTTTCTCAGCGTTTTGGTTTTGATGTCTTTTCTCTCCTTTTCACAAATGGAACAGATAAAGCTTAATCCTGAAAAGATAATCAAATTCGGGCCGTATGTGGAATACAAGCATGGTGGAAAAGAAAATTTTCCTTCATGGAAAGAAAACAACAAAATATTGTACACAAAAGAAATGTGGTACTATACCGAATCGTTTTATGTTAAGCGAAATCATTTGACTGAGGGAATAGAATTAAATGAAGAAATTATTGACATCAGCCGCTTTGAAGCGCAACGGAGGGAAAATGAAGAAGCAATAGTTATTCTACCGGGCTTTAAGGATGCGTTGGTTTTAATGCCATCTAAAGATCTTATATACAAACCTGAGTTCACAAAGACTACAAAATGAAAAGAATCTACAATTCAGGTTTAATTCTACTTGTCATTTTTTTGGGACTTGTTTCCAAAATAAATGCACAGTTAGGGCAAGGTCCTTGTCCTTATTGCATGGGAAGTTATAATAATCTTCCCTGTAATCAACCCGGTCCTTCTAATTCGGGTGGAAATTTTGTAAACGATTTTATTAATAGTTTTAATACTACAGGGGCGGTTACAAATATTACCAATAATAACTCGGGTTGTAATGCCCAAAGCTTGCCCGCTTACGGAGGAATTCAAAATTATTTTTTCTTTCCTTGTCCCACCCTATTGCAGGTAAACCCGGGTCAGAATATTACCTGCAACTTTCAGTCGGGTATAACTTTTGGACAGGGGTTTGCCTTATTTGTAGACTGGAACAATGACGGAATATTTGCTTTAACCGAAAAAATGGTTGCTACTGCAGTACCTGCCGCTGGTACATTTATTTCAGGTAGCTTTGTTGTGCCCGCTGTTCCTAACGGACGTTACAGGATGCGTGTTCGCTGTGCGTATAGTACTCCGGGCTCCTCCATTGACGCGTGCTCTATGTTCGGGTTTGGTGAAATAGAAGAATATAATCTTTTTGTTGGACCAATAGGAAGTTGTAATCCGGGTTCATTTACTGCAACGGCAAGTGTTAACAGCCCTTTATGTTCAGGCTCCGCCATTAATTTATCCGTTACCCCATCCACTACAACTTCCATTTCTTATTTATGGAACGGGCCAAACGGCTTTACAAGCACTGCTCAATATCCTGTGATTGCAACAAGCGCGTCCAGCATGAGCGGGGTTTATTCTGTATCTGTTTCCGGTGGTCCGGGAACATGTCCTGTTACTCAATCGGTGAATGTATCCATCACTAACTATCCTTCTTATACGGTTACACCAATAACTGCAACGCTTTGTCAGGGCGGGATATTTACACCTTCTGTAAGTTTTGGAACCGTGCTTCCCGGAACACCTTGTTCTAATATAGGTGTTGGTCCGGCCTGTTCGAATCCTAATGTAATTCAGGTGGGGGTACAAACCGGGTCTAACAGTAGTTTCAGCTGGCCGGCACCCTATGGAAATTTTTATAAAAACGCGCGTCATCAGCTGTTATTTACAGCCTCTGAATTAACTGCTTTAGGAATTACTCAGGGTTATATTACCAGCTTGGCCTTTAATGTTGCATCCATTTCCGGTACTACCAATTATCCGGGTTATACCATTCGTTTAAAATGTACCAATGTTACTTCTTTAACCGGAGGCTTTGATAATACAGGTTTAACACAGGTTTATACAATTGCAAATTATGGTGTTGTTACAGGATGGAACACACATAACTTTAACACTCCTTATTATTGGGATGGCGTGTCTAATTTACTGGTTGATTTTTGTTACAGTTTAACCGGCGCCTATACTCAAAACAGTATTTCGCCTTATACCACTACCACCTTTAATTCCTGCAGGGCTTATTGGAGTGATACCCAACCGGCATGTATGACTGCCAGTGCTCCAATGCAAACCAATACAAACCGACCTTTGGTTCGTTTTGGAAATTGCGGTTCCATTAATCCAAATCAGTTCAGTTATTTATGGACTTCGGGACCAGGCATTGCAGCGCCAACGGCTTCCAGCACGCAAATTACAACCCAGTTAATTTCAGGCAGCGTAGCAACGGTTTTCTATAGCGTTAGTGTAACTCCAACCGTTATGTCGTGTCCGGTAGTACAGCAGCTTACCATTACTGTAGTTAATCCGGCGTCGCCTACAATTACTCCATTAAACCCTTTATGTAATACATTCCCGGCAACATCGTTAACTGCACTGCCAGGAGGTGGCGTATGGTCTACTAATGCCGCGGTAAGCGCAGGGGGTATAGTTATGCCGTCTTTGGCTTCCATAGGTACAAGTACGGTGCTTTACACTGTTGGCATAGGGTCATGCATTGCTACCAATACCACTAACATTAGTGTTTCGCAATTCAATTCCGCAGCATTCACATCTTCTATTGCCCCTTTGTGTGTTACTAACCCTATCATCGATCTTAACAGTATTGTTCAAAGTACTGTTTCAGGAGTATGGAGTGGGACAGGAGTTTCAGGAACATACAGCTTTAACCCTTCCGGTTTAGCAACAAATACTTATGCGCTTATATACAATACCACATCCACACCGGTTGCAACAGTTTGCCCTTCTTCCAACACCATGGTAGTTTCGGTTTTAAACCCACCGCAGCCTACTATAACAGCCATTGGCCCTTATTGTAATACCACAGGAGATGTACCTATGACTGTTACACCTAATACCGGAACATGGACACCTGTGAGTTATCAAACAGCTTCGGGAGTTTTTAGTCCTTCACTTGCGGCAATTGGTAACAATACAGTTCAATATATTATAGGAACTGCAACTTGTAATACGAGTCAAACTTCCACCATTAATATTGAAGCATTTGTTCCGGCAACTATTACCGGAAGTATAAGCGATCAGTGCATTACGGGTAGCCCGGTAAATCTTCTTCCACTAACCGCGGTTACTTCCGGAACATGGAGTGGACCGGGAGTTACCGGAACCACCTTCAACCCTGCTAATTCAGGTACAGGAGTAATGACCTTAACGTATTCTACCAATTCGGCCCCTGTTGGTTTATGTCCTGATACTGATGTAACTTCGGTACAGGTATATTCTGTAACACCACCGGTGTTAACGCAAATAGGACCGTTTTGTAATATGTCAGGTAACAAACAGATTTCTGTTTCACCAATTGGCGGGATGTTTTACGGGGTGAATAATTTTGCGGTAAGTCAGCTGGGCGTTTTTGCTCCTACGCAGGCAAACATAGGGCCTAACCTTGTTAATTATAGTATTACCTCAGGGCCATGTGTAGCAATTGCCCAAACAACTATTTATGTAGAAGCCTTTGTATCTGCTGATTTTTCAAGTTATGCAGGTCCATTTTGCAGAAATGATGCCCCTGTTAATTTAAACTCCATTGTTCAGAATCCAGGCGGACTTTGGGCCGGGCCGGGAGTAACCGGAAGTATATTTACACCGGCAAGCGCGAATGTTGGAAATAACAATTTTATTATTTACTACACCCACTCAATGCCAACGCCAAGTTTATGTCCTGATAGCTCTGCCATAAGAATTCAGGTGAATGATATTCCGAATGTTTCAATTGTAAGTAACATGCAAAAAGGATGTTTACCGGTGGAAGTTATATTTAATATTCCTAATACCAATGTTGGTACCGGCCAATGGAATTTTGGTGACGGCTCTGAAAGTCAGTCCGGTTTGGTTACAACACATATGTTTACAACTCCGGGCTCCTTTACTGTTAGCGTAAGTTATCAGGATGCTATCGGATGCAGCGCCCAGGCAACCTTGCCATCGCCCATTGAAGCGTATCCAATGCCACATGCGAACTTTGATTACAGTCCGAACGAAATAACAATTGCTAACCCGGAAGTCCAATTTTCAAATTTAAGCACGGTGTTAGGCGATAATAGCTACCAATGGCAAATAGGAAACATGTATCAGTTAAACGAAGTAAATCCAAAAGTAATTTTTCCGGTTGCCGGTGATTATAATATAATTTTAACTGCCACTACAATTAATGGTTGTACAGATCAGATAAGTAAAATTATTGATGTTAAAAATGATTATGGTTTATATGTGCCTTCATCTTTTACACCAAACAATGATGGATTAAACGATGTGTTCAGGCCTGTATTTTCTCCTTACGGCTTAGATCTTAAAGTGTATGACATGGAAGTGTTTGACCGTTGGGGACATTCTTTATTTCACACAAAAGACTTTACGATAGGTTGGGATGGTACAGTTAAATCAGGTGATGAAGCCATTAAAGAAGGTGTTTTTGTTTACAAAATAAAGTTTAAGGATATGAATGGCAAGATTCATAACAAAACGGGACACGTAACTCTATTGAAATAAAAATAAAAAAGCCGCTTTTAAAGCGGCTTTTTTATTAGAGTTTATTTTGGTTTGTAAACAGGTGTTTGTTTATCAGGATCAGGTTTTTCAGCTTTATCGTTTTTATTTTTCTCATTGGTGATATCAATGGCCTCAAGAGTAACCCATTTATCTTTCTTTAATTCAAGAGCATCAAAGCTGCCGTCCGGACCATAATACTGATACTGGCCTTCCAGCACACTGCCCGCGTCTTTAGGGGCAAGATGGCTGTAAATAATTTGTTTTCTCTTTTCATTATACTTTAAACTCATGCTAACTTCGCTGCTATATTCAAACATTAAACGTTTTGGATTTTTGCGCGCGAATTTAAAAACATCTTTACCAAAAACCGGAGAGCCGTCAGGCTTAAAATAAAGTACGTCAACAAACTTTTTACGCGTAAGATTGTCGTTGAGATCATATCCAAGCAAAGTGTAAAAGCCGTCGCATTCCACTAATGAGTAATACAGCATGCCGTACCATTTGGCAGGCGAACCAATATAATTTTCAGGTTTTTTTATTGTTCCTGAATAATCAATTAGTTTAAAATACTCATAAGCCTCAATGGTTTCATGACCAAACATTCCTTTTTTAATCCGTTTACTATTGTTAACCAAAAGATAGCCAAAGTAACCATGTGTGCCGTCATCTTTATGTAAATTCCAGGTTATAAGTTTAAATTTTTTGTCCTTTGGCGTGAGAATGGAAATATCATGCAGGCTGTCAAAAGGATATTCAAGAATCTTAGGATTATTAACCAGCGCATCCCAAACCGCAATAAATTTTTTGTTTCCCGAAACGCGATCAATTTCTTTTTTACTGTAAAAAGCTTCTTTTTGCAACTGCTTCAATTGTTGTTCTGCTTCTCTGAAGAGTTGGAGGGATGTATCGGGCTTTTGCGCATTGACGGTTGCAATGCTGAATAAAAAAACGAATAATACTGGTTTAAACATTAATTTTATAATACTAAAAGAAAGACTAAGATACACATTACAGTTATGATTATTGTTATCAGATGGCTGAGGTTAATTCAAAGTTATTGTTTGTTTGCACTATTTGTGTTTACGGCCTTTAATTATAAAACATCTATTTATCTTTTTAAACAGGGGAAAGGGCAAATTAATATTTTAATGAATACCGTTAGTATGGAGGAATACGCGCTTCATGCAACAAGGGAGGTTAAAGAAAAACTTAAATTAATTGAAGAAATAAAACGCTATTCTATTGACAGTTTAGGTTATAAGCCAACTGAAAATTTCACAAGAGTTTATGATCAGAAAAACAGGCCGGTGTTATGGGTGCTTACCGTTAGTGAACCTTATGAATTAAAAGCTTATGAATGGGAATTTCCTTTGATCGGCAAAGTAAGTTATAAAGGATATTTTGAAAAAGATCTGGCTGTTAAGGCATCAGATCATTTTAAATCTGAAGGCTATGATGTTGATTTAAGGAGCGTTTCAGCCTGGAGCACCCTGGGCTGGTTTAATGATCCGGTTTTAAGCAATACTTTAAACCGTAGCAAAGGAAATGTATGTGAGCTTTTTTTTCACGAACTATTTCACGCAACTTATTATGCGCCTAATACTGTAAATTTTAACGAAAACGTTGCGAGTTTCATTGCCCATAAAGCAACTGTTCAGTTCCTTTCTCAAGATACTGCAGCTGTAAAAGAATACCTGAAAGAATACAAGGATAATATCTGTTACAGGAATTTCATGCTGCGACAGAGTTTAGCATTGAAAAATAAATATAAAAGCATAAGGGCCCGCCCCGCACGATTAATCCTTAAACTAAAAGCCATTAATGAAATTTCAGATAGTTTAAAGGTTTTACCAGGAGCGCAGGAGAGACATTTCATTACCCGGAAAAAGGCTATGTACTCCGGTAAAAATGCTTACTTTATAGATTTCGAACAGTATGACAGTATGCAGGATAGTCTGGAAAAGGTTTTTAACATTATTTACGACGGCAAGCTTAAAAAAATGGTAAAGGATTTGAAGGTGAAGTCAGGCAATTATTAAATTTGATAAATTATCCCCTTATGAAAAAATACTTTTACATTCTTACCCTGGCG